>NZ_QJRK01000012.1:0-119699 GCF_003205245.1 Pseudomonas sp. MB-090624
ACCATCGGTTACGGACTGCCGGACTTCGCAGAGGAACTCAACTACGGAGTCGATCTATCAACCATCTGAGGGTGGTATCAGATTGATGGGGTGAAGGTGCCCCATCAACCATTAAATCCGTATACCCAGATAATCTTAAATGAAGCATCGGCCCAGCCTCGGAGATGGAGAGCGGCTAGGCCAGTTGGGGGGGCAAGCAGAACACCAGCTTACCATGCGAAGGTTCTAGCAAACCGAGCTGCTAAACCGGCGCGAAGTCAGGTCGCATGCTTCTTAGCGCGGCTCAGGTCCTGTACTCGTGAGGCCGAAATGCCTGCGAGTTTGGCCAACAATGAATGGGGGATAACACCCAAGAGGTGGTTGTATCTAACAGCTCTGGATACGCGCTCGTAAGGCTTCACGCCGAGAAAATCACGGCGCTTTTCGATGATGCTGTAAGGGACCCCTACAATGCGGCTGATCTTGGCGATCGACATGCTGTGCAATAGGGATTCGTAACCCAGCAAAGGACCATGGAAGTCCTGCAGAGGGTAACCGTCCGGCCAACTCACCTTCCTGACCCCGACGCCAAAGGCGATGGTGTCCACCTAATTTAAGTGGACACCATTTCTAGCCTTTTAAGCGGGTCTTTCCATGCAGTCACAACGCCGTTCCTATTCAAAATCCTTCAAGGCCCAAGTTGTCCAAGAGTGCGCCCAGCCCGGCGCATCGATTGCCAGCGTCGCGCAGAAGCACAGCCTTAACGCGAACCTCGTACATAAATGGATTAGGGTACTCACGAACAAAACTATGGCGCTGCAACCTGCTTTCATTCCAGTGCCCTTGCCGCTAGCCGGAGGACATTCGCAGGCAGCTTCATCAAGTATCTGCATTGAAATCCAGCACCCGCGTGGCACCGTCAAAGTGAACTGGCCGACCGAAAGCGCTGTCGCCTGTGCCACCTTTCTGCGAGACCTGTTGGAATGATTCGGATCGATGCCATCTGGCTTGCCACCGAGCCTATGGACATGCGCGCCGGTACCGAGACCGCGCTGGCCAGGGTGATCGCGGTGTTCGGTGTGGCGAAGCCGCACTGCGCATACCTCTTCGCTAATCGCCGTGCCAACCGAATGAAAGTCTTGGTGCATGACGGTGTGGGCATTTGGCTGGCAGCGCGACGATTGAACCAAGGCAAGTTTCATTGGCCCGGCATCCGTCACGGATCGGAAGTCGAACTCGATAACGAGCAACTTCAAGCCTTGGTACTGGGTTTGCCGTGGCAGCGGGTCGGCGCAGGCAGCGCGATCACAGTGCTTTAGCCCCTGCCATTAGCCCATCGGTTTATCGCTGTTGACGACCTGCTCTGACACAATCAGCGGCATGACTTCCTCGCCCAATCTCGACCAGATGACACCGGAACAGCTGCGCGGCTTGGCCGAACAGGCTATGCAGTTGCTGTCCCAGGTCGACTCCATGAGCCAGAAAATCCAACGCCTCGAAACGGTCAACGAGCAACTGGCTCATGAAATCGCCATCCTCAAGCGACACAAGTTCGCCAAGCGCAGCGAGCAACTGAGCCCCGACCAAGGCAGTCTGCTTGATGATCTGCTCGATACCGATATCGCAGCTATCGAAGCCGAGCTGAAGGCAGCCAATCCGCCGGCCGCACCGGCCGAGCCACGTCATAAGCCCAAGCGTGCACCACTGCCGCCGCAGTTTCCGCGAACCGTGATCCGTCACGAACCAGAGAATACTCAGTGCGTGTGCGGCTGCCAGCTTCAGCGAATCGGCGAAGACGTCAGCGAGAAGCTCGATTACACTCCGGGCGTGTTCACAGTTGAGCGGCATGTGCGTGGAAAATGGACGTGCCGTCAGTGTGAAACACTGATCCAGGCGCCTGTACCGGCCCAAGTGATCGACAAGGGCATCCCGACCGCAGGCCTTTTGGCCCACGTGATGGTGGCGAAGTTCGCCGACCATTTACCGCTGTACCGGCAGGAGAAGATTTTTGGTCGGGCCGGACTGCCCATCGCCCGTTCGACACTGGCGCAATGGATCGGACAGACCGGTGTGCAGCTCCAGCCTCTGGTCGATGCGCTGCGTGAGCATGTGTTGGCCCAGGGCGTGATCCACGCCGATGAGACCCCGGTTCAGATGCTCGCACCAGGCGAAAAGAAAACCCACCGCGCTTACGTGTGGGCCTATAGCACCACGCCTTTCTCGGCCCTAAAGGCCGTGGTCTACGACTTCAGCCCCAGCCGTGCCGGCGAACATGCGCGTAACTTCCTGGGCACGTGGAACGGTAAGCTGGTCTGCGATGACTTCGCCGGCTACAAGGCCAGCTTCGAGCTGGGCATCACCGAAATCGGCTGCATGGCCCATGCACGCCGCAAATTCTTCGACCTGCATGCAGCCAATAAAAGCCAGTTGGCGGAGCAGGCGCTTCACTCGATTGGCGGGTTGTATGAAGTCGAGCGACACGCCAAGGAAATGAGCGACGAAGCCCGCTGGCGATTACGTCAGGAAACAGCGGTGCCCATCGCTGAAAAACTGCATGAGTGGATGTTGGCCCAACGCGAACTTGTGCCCGAGGGTTCGGCCACGGCCAAGGCCCTGGATTACAGCCTTAAACGCTGGGTAGCGCTGACGCGCTACCTGGAAGATGGTGCTGTGCCCATCGACAATAACCAGATCGAGAATTTGATCCGGCCGTGGGCGCTTGGGCGCTCGAACTGGTTATTTGCCGGGTCGCTGCGCAGTGGAAAAAGGGCGGCGGCAATCATGAGCCTGATCCAGTCGGCGCGTATGAATGGGCACGATCCGTATGCCTATCTCAAGGATGTACTGATGCGGCTTCCGACACAGCGGGCGAGCGAAATCACGCAATTACTCCCGCAGCATTGGATGCTTGCCTGAGGCAGGCTAAGTGGACTTCGCCAAATAGTCAGCTCAAAGGCTGATTGGCATCAACAATTCGGAAGCGACTTTTCTCAGCATGTAGGTTTCGCGCAGAATTGACTGCCCCATCGAAGACTCGTGACGCTGCATGACGGCTTCATTGTGTGCGATGGCTTCATGCAGGTTGATCCAGACAGGCCGCATACCATTAGCGATTTCGTGGCTTTCCATTCTCACCGGCTCTAGCTGGGGCGCTACTTCGCATTGATAAAAATGCGAGGTCATGTGCATCAGATCGTACTGTGGCTTTTGGTAGGGCCGGTACTCCTCGATGTAACCGTAGTGCTGGAGCACCTGTATTTCACGAGCACCAGTCTCTTCCTCAA
Organism: Pseudomonas sp. MB-090624; assembly: GCF_003205245.1. Taxonomy (NCBI): domain Bacteria; kingdom Pseudomonadati; phylum Pseudomonadota; class Gammaproteobacteria; order Pseudomonadales; family Pseudomonadaceae; genus Pseudomonas; species Pseudomonas sp. MB-090624. The sequence continues at coordinate 3,264 of NZ_QJRK01000012.1, forward strand.
GCTCACGCTTCAGGCCTGCGACAATGTCCTCGTCACCATCAAGGCCGCCTCCAGGAAAGCTGAAATCGTTATAGCGCTCGGTGAACAGCAACAGGATCTGTTCACCCCGCATCACGATGCCGCGAGCTGCATGTCGACGGAATACTCTGCCCTGCTTGGATTTCAGCTCGGGGTGAACAATTTCAGTTATGAGTTGCATGTGGTCTCGTAGCGGCAAGATCAGTTAGTCATCGTCCAGGGTGGCCACGGTATTTCCTCAGTTCTGGAAATACTGTGGCCAGTGGAACTGGCTCAGCGAAGCAGCAATAAGGGTACAGTGGATGTACGCAGCATCGTCGTGGTCGTGCTGCCTATCAGAAACTGCCTGATGCGTGAGTGCCCGTACGCCCCCATGACCAAGAGGTCAATGCCGTGCTCTGCCTGATACGCATGCAGTGTGGACTCTACTTCGCCTGGGCGGATCTCGGAATGCACCAGCGAGCCGGAAGACGCAAGCGTGGTTCGTGCCTTCTCCAGCGCGTTCTGGTTGTCTTCAGAATCCGTTCCAACCATGACGATATGAATTGGCAGGCCTTCGCACAGCGGGCTTGAAGCAAGCATCTGTAAGGTCTTGTGGCCTGTTGCGCTGCCGTCAAATGCCACCATGACCGTTTCAGGTTTCCTGAAATGGCTGGTTGTAATCAGGGTGGGGCGGTGGATAGTTCGGACTATCGCTTCAATCTGGCTGCCAAGACTTTGGGCACTGCGCGTGCTGTCCTCACCGACTCTTCCAATCACCAGTAACCGAATATCGTCTTGGAGATCGCTCAGGCTCTCGACGAGATGGCCATGGCGCTGCTTCATATCAGGTGACATGGCGCCAGAGTGAACTGTTCGCTCGCGAGCTTTTTCAAGCATGTGCTGCCCATGCTCCAACGCCAGTTTTGCCCGCTGCGCATCCAGCATGGCCAACTCTTCCAGCAGATGTTCTCTGCTACCGAGACCGATATTGCCGCTGAGGTCAGCGGATGCAGGATATTTCTCCTTATCCAGCACATGAAGCAAGGTCAGGGGAGCGCTGAGTCGTTGCGAGGCCCATGCTGCGTAATCGCAGACCGCCAATGAGGATTGTGAGTTATCAATGCATGCCATTACGCGGGTCATTGTCGTTCTCCTTAGTGGCTCATGAGCTTGTCGATGGCACCGGGTTTGTCATGCACGCCGAAGCGGTCAACGATTGTCGCGCTGGCTTCATTGAGACCGAGCACTTCAACCTCAGCGCCTTCGCGTCGGAACTTGATCACGACCTTATCCAGCGCTGCGACGGCGGTGATATCCCAGAAATGCGCCTGTGTGAGATCGATGGTGACCTTGTTGAGCGCCTCCTTGAAGTCAAAAACCTCAGTGAACTTGTCCGCAGAGCTAAAGAACACCTGGCCCACGACGCGGTAAGTCCGATGCGATTTCGTCTCTTCAAGAGTGCTCTTGATATCCAGGTAGTGCCCGACCTTGTTTGCGAAGAACAGGGAGGCCAGCAGCACACCTACCAGTACGCCGTAAGCCAGATTGTGAGTGGCCACGACGACTACGACGGTCGCCACCATGACGAGGTTGGTCGACAGCGGATGCTCTTTCAGATTACGCAAGGAATCCCAGCTAAAGGTGCCGATGGACACCATGATCATCACAGCCACGAGTGCCGCCATAGGGATTTTGGAGAGCCACTCGCCAAGAAATACCACCATCAGCAGCAGGAAAACGCCGGCACACAATGTCGAGAGACGGGTGCGGCCACCAGATTTCACGTTGATGATCGACTGGCCGATCATGGCGCAACCTGCCATGCCGCCAAGCATGCCGGCAGCGATGTTGGCCACACCCTGGCCTTTGCACTCGCGGTTTTTGTTGCTGGTGGTGTCGGTAAGGTCGTCGACGATGGTCGCGGTCATCATTGATTCGAGTAGACCCACTACTGCCAACGCAGCCGAGTACGGGAAAATGATGCGCAGGGTTTCAAAATTCAGCGGAACTTCAGGCCAGAGGAAGATCGGGAGCGTATCAGGCAGTTGGCCCATGTCACCGACGGTGCGGATATCCAAACCGAGGTAAATGGCGATGGCAGTCAGCGTCAGAATGCACACCAATGGAGAGGGAATCACCTTGCCGATTTTCGGTACATACGGGAACAGGTAGATGATTCCCAGGCCCGCAGCGGTCATGGCATAGACATGCCAGGTGACATTGGTCAGCTCAGGCAATTGCGCCATAAAAATCAGAATCGCTAATGCGTTTACGAAGCCGGTGACTACCGAGCGTGAAACAAAGCGCATCAACGAGCCGAGCTTCAGGTAGCCGGCAAGGATTTGAAGTACGCCACATAGTAGCGTCGCGGCCAGCAGGTACTGGAGTCCATGCTCTTTTACCAGCGTAACCATCAGCAGTGCCATGGCGCCTGTCGCCGCCGAGATCATTCCGGGGCGCCCGCCGACAAAGGCGATGACAGCACAGATACAGAAGGAGGCGTAGAGACCGACTTTGGGATCTACCCCGGCGATGATGGAAAAGGCGATGGCTTCCGGGATCAGCGCGAGTGCGACCACCAGCCCCGCGAGCACGTCGGCACGGACGTTGGAAAACCACGTTTGTCTAAGTTTTTGCAGCATATAAATATCCAAGGCAAAGCATCGCGCACGCCAAGGGAGTGGCGAGCGAATCGATACAAATTCAAATTTTGAGGATTTTTTGCTGTGTGCTTAAGGTGTAAAACCAGGCGTACAGCAGTGAGCACCCGCGAGCGAGGCTAGCGGAAGCAGGTTGTTGCGAGGGGGCGTAGCGCTAAGGCGGCGTAGGCTGCCAGTAGATCGTTTGGAGTACAGTCATGCTGATGTTCCTGTAGCTCAAGGGGTATGCGGAGCCGAAGTATACAATGAAGCCATCGTCGATTGCGACCCGCTGGCAGGCTCTGCATGACCTACGTCAGATACAGGCTTATTCAATGGGTATACCTGCGGGCAAGGCTTTGTTTTCCACCCGTTCTTGTCCGAGCTGGTCTGTGTGCTGAGGGGTGAGTTGGCCAGACGGTTACTGCAGAGGGGCTATTTCGATGGGTTGGAGTAGAGGAGCGACTGGCTCGAACCCGAGCGACTCTCTCGCTTGCTGTACGGCATCGAGCGGCACGTCGGACACTCGAGCTATCTCTTGATCACTCACGAAGCCGAAAAGGGGCTTGTAGGCCCTCAGAGGGTGTCCTATGGGTAGGCTTTGCTGCCGCGGTTTGGGCCTAAACACCGGCAGAATTTTTTGGGACTCCCTGTAGACTTTCACCATGTGGGCCGAGACGCCGCATCGAGCTGCAACAGAACGATCCGAGATAACCCCCAGCAAGTGCGTATAAGGAGCGATAGCTTGCGCTACGGTGTAGGGCGGCAATCCATACGCTTCTCTACGGCGTTTGATGGCGTGCCTCGAAGTGCCCACCTGCAGGGACAGGTGAAGATCTTTCATGGTGCCCAGTAGGTGGTCATAGTCCCGTGGTTTACCGATCGCAGCCGGATTTACGATCCTCGGTAGGCTTGCTTCCATTCAATGCTCCAACACTTGCTAAATGCCGCCGGCATTCCGGTAAAAACTCAACTCAGTTACGCGGCAAAAGGAACATGTTAACAGCCCTCAACCTGAGAGTTCATACCATCCTTTGGGCGGACGAGGTGATCTTTCTGACAATCCAGCACTCCACTCTGAAGGGAAATCTCAGTTAGCGAGGTCGCGGATCGTGCAACCACCCAAGGCACCGAATCCGGGTTGGATCGCTCCACAACTGGTGACTTTGACGACTCGGCCTCCGCAAGGCGAATGGAGGTACGAGATCAAGTACGACGGGTATCGCCTTTTAGTCCGGATCGATGGTGACCAGGTGCAGCTTTTTACGAAGAACGGTTTTGACTGGACCGATCGTATGCCACTGCTTACCAAAGACCTAGAACGCCTGGCCGTGCATTCGGCCTGGCTCGATGGTGAGGTCGTGATCCAGGAGGATGACGGTCGACCTGCCTTCCAAGCCCTGCAGTCGGCGTTCGCCTCAAAGGCCACCGATGACCTGGTATATGTGGCCTTTGATTTGCTGTATCTCAATGGTGCGGATCTTAGAGGTGAAGCTGTCGAGCTTAGGCGACAGGTCCTCGAGGCGCTTCTTGAGCATTGCCCAATGGAGCGAGTGCGGTTCTCCGTGACATTGGATGCTGACCCGATGCAATTGCTTGCCAATGCCTGCCGGATGAACTTAGAGGGAATCGTCGGGAAGCGAGACGGTAGCCGATACAGCAGCGCGCGGGACGGTGCCTGGGTGAAGCTCAAGTGTGGCAATCGGCAAGAATTCGTCATAGCCGGCTACACACGGGCTGCAGCCGGCATTGGCTCGCTATTGCTGGGCCTGCATAACGACGATGGTCAGCTGGTCTACGCAGGGAGGGTTCGCTCCGGGATCAGCGAGCGTACCCTAAAGGCTTTACGGGTTGCTCTCGCACCGCTTGCCCAGGATCGCACCCCTCTCATCGACCCGCCCCGTATGGAGCGCGCAGGGGTTGTGTGGCTTGCCCCGCAGCAGGTGTGTGAAGTGAAGTTCGCGGAGATTACCCCGGCCGGCAAGGTTCGGCACGCCGTGTTCGTCGGGTTACGCGACGACAAGCCGGCCGACGCCATCAGCCTGGAAAACGACAGCGAGCTGGACTGAGCGGACAACTTCCTCAGAAGGTTTTCCGTTAGTCGTGTTCGTTGGAGGCCAGCTCAACACCGCCGTCCCACTCGGCCTGGACCTCGGAACCGCACGACGCACAGGCCGTCGTCACCTCGGGCGCAGATTCCGGAAGTTGCAACTGGCCGGCATGCCCACAAGCCTCGCAGCGGTAGACGTACAGCACTATCGGGGCGGTCGTATCCATGGTCACGTTTTCCTATGGTCAGGCGTAGCGCTCAAGCCGGGAATGCAGTTCAAAAATGAATTTGCTTGAACTGCGCGATTTGTCCTTTCTCCAGCATACGGACTGCACCGCTGGTCTGGGGACGTAAATACTTTAGGTCTTTCACATCGATCTTGAGCTTGCGGGCAGCCTCATCCCAATCGGCAGTGGCCAGGTTCAGAAGCAGCAAGGTGCCAGCGTTCTTGATGAAGTCAGAGCTAAAATGTGCTGGGGACTGTCCTGCCAATAGAATGGACAACCCAAACTTACGCATTTCAGTGACGATGATGTTAATAGGATTGCTAACGTCCTCATCGTTAAATTTCTTGGATTCATCCAACACAACAAGGCGCCGCAGCTTTCCACCAGACTCACCTCGTTGCATCATCTCGCGGATGATGGAACGGAGGCGGAAGCGCACGAACATTTTTAGTTCGTCCTCGGATTGAGCCAAAGGTTTCAAATTGTAGCGCCGCACCCTTGCATTACCAAACGGGGGAGGGTTTGGGTTGAAAATGCCAGTAGCGTGAAGATTCTCAAGTCGAGTGATCACACTTAATACAACGTCCTTGCTGTGGTACTTGATGACATCCTCAAACTCATGGCCAGTTTCAATATTATTTAGGAAGGTCATATGTGCCTCGGCTGCTTTGTCTTTTGCCGAATTGAGTCGCTTCTGCTGTGCCTCCATATCTGCATCATCGCCTCGCGCTTTTGCTTTTGCGAGTTCAGTACGCCTTTTGTTCACCGCCGACATGCACCTGCAATATTCCTCAAAACAGCTCAAGGCTTTTTTTCCATCGCCACTGTCGTCCACCCCCATCCAAAGTGAACGCAGCTTTCGTTTCGCAAGCCGGATCACATCAGGTAGCGTAGGGTAAACACCACGGAGGTCATTCCACTGCTTTGTCTGAATTAAGTGGCGAATTTCATCCTCGGTCGCTTCACGCCGCACCCAGGTACGAGGATCACCAGGCAGTATGCCGCGGGCGGTGTACGCATCTGTTAGCAAATGCCGAAGCACACCTTCCTGATTACCGCCGAGCTTTCTTGAGGTTGAATTGATCGACTCAATGACGTCATTCACTGCGCGACGAACACCGCCATAATGCGGATCAGTATTTAGAATGAGCGGGTTGAACCCGTAGCGTGATGACTCACTAAACATGACGGTCTCTGTGCCAGGGATCTCGATATCACCGTGATAGTCGAAGATGTCGATTTCGATCTCTTCATTCATGTTCGTCACGAACTCGCGAATCCAATGAGTTTTACCAGCACCGGATGTCCCGGCAACACCAACATGGTGATTCGAAACTCGGTCCTCTGACCAAACAACAGGTAACTCAACGTTATCTTTTTTGAGTTTCCAGTAGTCGTTCCCCAATTTGATAGCTGTGGACATAAAAACTCCTTAGTCGTCGAAGGCTTCTTCGGGTATCTCTAGATCATCCCCTTCATCACCCAGCAACTCCTCGAATTCGTCTTCATCACGAACCTGGTGGTAATAGCCGGAGAGCCCTTTCGCCTCTGCAGCGTGTACTGCTTTTCGAGCAGCTTGGAACAACACAATGCCGCGTTGTTCAGGGCTCACTTCAAACCGGGTAATAGTGTCCATGTGAGCTGCCGTTGCCACAATTTCATCGAGAACCGGATCATCCAGCTTTGGATAGTAGGCGGATTCGACTCTGCGCAACTGGGCAGTTACGTAATCGACTGAATGGTGATCGGTTATGCTGATCTTTTCGGCGCTGTGAGGTAGCCGCGAATATTCTGGTCGCTCAATTTGAAGGAACCGGTTGATACGTGCCGACAGTTTGCTAGTTTTTTTGTGCTCATCCGGGATGTAGAAACTGGAGCTCGGAACAACGCTATCTTTGAAGATGACCATGCCTTCGCCGGCTTGGAGCTTTTTCAAATCAGGCAGCTCGATCTTGTTACGTTTCTCAATATTGGCTCCCGCTTGAGCGCGGAAAGAGGACTGCATGGCACCGGAGCTTTCATCGTAGCCACCCAGGACACTGTAATACCCTTCACCGCCAGCCTTGCGGATGAAGTCGTAGGTGTCCTCAGGGTCTTCCAATGCGAGCACCCACTTAACCTTGGTATTGGCCAGCATCGAAGCAGCTTCGTCAGCTGCCTCGCCACGTTTCAGACCTTGCATGTCTTGAACTGCCGCAACCATCATGAAGCCCAGACTACGAGCCTGTGCGAACATTACAGCGATCCCTGCAGCAAAGTAGTAAGCCAGCTCATCACTGATGATGAGGTAGGGGTTGGGCGCATTGGTCGCTTTTGTGTCGAGCACCTGCTCTTTCGTCCCCTCCAGTTTGTAACCGAGGTTCTGTGCCATCATCAACCGAATGGACGAGATATAGAGCTTGCCCAGCGATGCCGCTTCGGAGGCTGATTTCTCCAGGCTCGGGATCATCACCACAAGCAGCCTATCGTTAAGCAACACATCCATCATGTCGATTTCCGGATACTTGTCGCTGAACACGTGCGAGTAGGTATCCATCATCATCGAGAAAATTCGCGAGAATTGACCAGTCAAATAGCCATGCTGGTTAAATACCTCCGCGTCCCATTTAGAAGGATCGTCCACCAAGTCGGGGTTGAAGCCCGGCAGGCCGGTCTCAAAGTACGCTTTGATAGGCAGGTAGGCAGTCTCGGGAATCAGTCCCTGCTGGCCTTCTTTGTATAGCTCGACCAGATTCTTCAGCGCGAGATAATGCCGGAAGGTAGCAACGGAAATTTCAATTTCGCCCCTGGCGCGTTTGTAGCAGAGCGTCCTGATCACTGCGTCGACCATGTTGATCGCTTTTTCTTGCCACTTCGCACCATCGCCACTGGCCGCAGGCAGCAGCGACGCCAAGAGCTGCAGCAAAAAGTCGGCAGCACCGTCACCAAAGGGATTCAGCGAGTTCGACTGCGCTCTAAAGTCCGAGGTCCACTCTTTTCCATTCTCGCGTGCCACCATGCTATCGAATGGGTCCATACCCCCGGTCAAATAGTTGAGGATCAAGAAGTCATCTTCACGGCCTAGGCGCCTGGCAAGCGACCACAGGCAAAATGCTAGGTTGGAGTCTGCTTTGCCGTCTGCGTAGCAAGCTCCCGATCCCCAGCAAAGTGCGTTGAAGAACAGCGCCATGAGAGTTTCACTTTTTCCACTGCCGGTGGTTCCAGGAATCCACATATGCGTACGGCAGTCGGAGTTGTTGAGCCAAAGTTCTCGACCTTCGTCTTCACTCCTTGCAATGCCCTCGGCGTTTGGCGTACGCAAATACCCCAGATACATGATGCCACCAGCAGCAAGGAGCTTGCGAAACGTCCGAGAGCTTTTAAATAAGCCCCACAAGGTTTTTTGTTCGACCAGTTCTTCGTAATAATCAGTTCGATCTTTACCACCGATGTCTTTTGGCATGCGCAATGGCATTCGAAAACGCTGATCATTGAAGGACATAACCATCATGCACATGATCAGTATCCAAACAGGCCACGCGGCAGGTTGATAGATCATCAACCCAATAAGTGCGAGCATCGCCAGCTTGAAGTTATTTGGCCGATGAAGTGAGACCATAAATCGGGTCCAAGCTGACCGGGTGTCTCTGGACAAGCGTCCAGCTTGGATCTCGTGTTGAGAATCGATAGCCATTAATCGTCTCCTACGCGCTCAAGGTAATGCCAATAGCGCGTTCAAATTGCAAGCTAAGCGCTTTTTTGAAGAGAGCCGCATCGCGAATACGGGCTATGACAGCCCGACCGCGCTCCGCTGCTTTAACCTGGGATTCGGGGATCTCGATATCCAGACGGTGCTTAACAAAATCGGTCAGAAAACGGCTGAGCGGTTGCGCTTGGTTCAGCATCTCAATCCAATATTCGAGACCGTTTTCTCGCAGGACACTGTCCGGGTCGGTACCTTCTGGAAGGAATAAGAATTGAGCATTTTTCCCATCGCACATTTCTTCCAAAACAACCGCAGAGGATCTTAAAGCCGCTTTTCGTCCCGCTTTATCGCCATCGAAGGCGAATGTAACGGTATCTGCGTTTTGAAAGAGCCTACGCATTTGCACATTGGTAAGGGACGTGCCCATGGGAGCAACTGCCCGCGAATCACCAGCCTGGTGGAGGCTCAACACATCGAAAAAGCCTTCGACCACCACCGCATGTCTGTCAGCGCGGATGAATTGGCGGGCGATGTTGAAGGCATACAGCTCCTCGCCTTTATGAAAAAGTTTCGTCTCTGGCGAGTTAATGTATTTAGGCGTTCGGTCAGGGCTCTCAATAACAGATCGGCCAGCAAAGCCAACCAGGGCCCCGCCGTGGTCGTGAATCGGGATCATTATCCGGCTTCGAAATCTGTCAAATAACCGGCCATCTTCGGCTTCACATACCAGACCACAATCAATCAGGATCTGCCGGTCGTGGCGCTTCAGCAGGAGATCTGCAATACCAGTACCTACGGTGCCTAAACCGTATTTACCGATCGTCTCGGAACTCAACCCTCGCTGTTGAGTCAGGTAGCCATATGACTTTGCATTCCTCTGAATGCCTCCGGCATAGAGGGTTTGGGCATCCTTGAGGGCTCGGTACATGGCTGCCAACTCTGCATTCCGGGCTTGATCTGCCGCAGTATCCTGGCAGGGCTCAGGGAGTTGGATGCCCGAAAACTCGGCAACCGCTGCAACGGCATCAGGGAAGGGCAGGTGGTGATGGTCCATCATCCACGTGATAGCGTCACCCTTCGCGTCACATCCATAGCAGCGGTAGAAATTACGCTCTGGGGAAACACTAAACGACGGCGTTTTTTCTTTGTGGAAGGGGCAACAAGCGCTAAAGTTTTTGCCCGATTTCTTCAGTGTAATGTCACGCGATATCAACCCTACCAAATCCGCTGCTTGGCGGACTCGGTCGAGAAACTCGTCACTGTATCTAACGTACTTCCCCATGGGCGATCCCTACTGAGCCTGCGTCTGTTCCAGCCACTGGGCAATAGCTGCCGCTTGGTTGGGAAGGGTGAGCGGCGTCTGCGCGCCCTGCTGGTTGATCACTGTTGGGGTGCCCAGGAACTGCAGTTTTCTGAAGACTTGGTCATTGGCCCGAACATGGGTAAGGCCTTCCTCGCATACAGGCCCATCGATCGGCCGCCCCTTGGCGATGGCTTTCCACATCGAGGCGCGCTGCTCGATCGGAGCGCAAAGCATCTGTGCGATAGGCTTGGCTGAGCCTTCACCACCGATCACCGATACAGGGAAGATCTCAACGGTATGATCCGCGGCGAGCTGCTCGAGCTCAGGCTCGAATTTCTGGCAATGAGGGCAAGAAGGATCAGAGAAGACGTAGACAGTCCCTTTAGCCCCTTCGGATAGCTTCACTGAATACTTGCCGGTAGCCACCCCGGCCTTGATCGCCTCGCGGACAATTTTCGGGTCTGTTGGTTTGGGAAGGCCGGGGATGTTAGAGAGGTCTGGGGCAGGCTGTTGGAATGTCTGTGGGTTCTGTGGGGCAAATGTCGGGGTAGGGGTCTGTGGTGTTTGGAGACCGCTTCCCGAACCATACTGCGCCTCGGTAGGCGCCTGCAGCCCGGTCAGTTTTGCCGCAAACATGTTCAGGCCGAGGGCAAAAATGATTGCGAAAGCGGGGATAACTCCCCACTTTACGATCCCTTTGGCCCGGGAGGTCCAGCGCCGGCGCAATCCATGCGAAACAATAGCGCTCTGGAGTGCATCAAAGGCGTCAGTAGCCAGTTGTTCGGTGCCAAAGGACTCGAGAACGACCTGCTCCAGCTTCCCGCCAAATGCGCTGGTCACGAGGATCTGCTTACCCTCACGCTTCAGAGACAGCCCGCGCTCCAAGGGCAACAACGATACACTCCGTTCTTCACCAGTCGAGCCGAAGTGAATGTGAAGGGTGTTGTCGTATTGACGAATCTTGTCTCGGTTCTTCATTGGATATCTCCAGTATTGAGGTCGACGAGACCAAGCTTGGCCAGATACTTTTCAACCCCGTCGATTGCATCTTCGATAAATGGCTCGGTTAATCTATAACCCGTGTCATCGGCGTAACTTTCCCAGTGGGTCTGCGTGTAAACTGCTCCCGCTTCTATAAGCGGAGCTTTACGCTTACCTAAATTCAGCGCGTAAAACAAAGGGCGGTCCATCCCTTTCAACCAACGAAACTGAGACGATGGCAATTTTCCCAAATTACTAGCTTGCTGGTGCATGGCATAAAGCATTGTTCTAGGGTAGGGGTGTTTATCAAGAAAAGTTTGAGCTTCCGGGTGTATGGCATACTTCTTGAAAGCATCGTCAGCCAAGCTCAAATCGGGGTAGCCCTTTTTTCCCTCAAAGGTGTTGTGGTGGCATGAACGATTCAGAGCGTCCAGCAGCTCCTGGGCCTTTTTCATATCGCGCCCATCCGATAACAGCCTGGCGCCGAACACTGCAAACAGGGCTCGCTCGGTAGGACTCAGCTCATTCAGGCTTTTGATCCGGCTACCCAAGTCTTTCACCAGCAGCTCCCGGCAGCGCTCCCGGTCGAGCCGTCGGTTGACGATGAGGCCACGCTGCAGAGCCCATTCTTCGGGATGGATCGCGCTGCGATGCTCCTCAGGATCTTCATTCAAAAGCAGCGTGTGCGGATCGCCGTAATACAAGGACGGGATGATTGCGGGCGAATGGTTAGACATCACCCATGGCAGCGTTTCTACTGTGATAACTCGGCGAGTTTTGTTAGCCGCGTGCCGATGCGCCGCACGAAATCCACGTAGCGCTAATATGACGGGGATGAAAATGAAAAAGTACCCGGAAATATTGAGCAGACGCAGCAAGTCAGCAAACTTTACTTGCGAGGGGTTCATCGCAAGCTGGGCCGCTTCGTATCGCCACAGGCGAATTTGATCTGGCATAAATGACCAATCAAACACACCAAGTTGGTGCCAAGCCCATTTCAACCCCCAGTAGCTGATCGTGCCGTGCCAGCGAGACCAGCACATCCAGCCAAACACAACAGGAAGTGCGATCATCACCAACCACACAACTCCCATACCATCAGACTCACCCTGGTTATGGCGCGCCATATTCCCTCCTAGAATCTCAATGAGTTGTTATATACGCGCTGTATATAGGGATATTTGAATTTCGGAGTTCTTGAGTGGTAGTGCCCAACACCGTCCCAAAAACTCCCACCGGCCTGATTAATTTCGTACCGCAGGATGTAAGCGCCGGCCCTTGCCGCCCAGCAGAAATCGCTCGTGATGAGTTCGGGCGGGACGCCGAACTCGCTTTGCAGGCGGTTTGCCCAAACCGTGTTGATCTGGAAGGGCCCGTGATCGACCGTCCCGTTCTTGTTCACGCTCTTCAACGGTTCACCGCTGCCGCTCTCGGTAAGCCATACAGCGATTAGGCCACGCAATGGCAGGCTGTAATCCCGAGCAGCCTGCACCATGCAGGCAGGTACCAGGTCTTGGGCGACATCAGGCGGTGGAGCGGGAATTGGAACCATTAGGCAATCCTTCCGTAATAACCCGTGATGGTTTATGATTTTCCGTATGATAGCTATTCTACGGAATCAAGGCAAGGCAAACCATACCAGTCGCTGGGTAGGTCCAGACGGCTCCAGACTTAAGGGTAAGGAGGGTTGATGGAAAAAATTCTTTGGATCGCTGAGAAAGAATCCCAGCTATCGCAGGGTGTATTCCCTGTGCTCAATGGACACTCTTCTGATCGTGGGGCAGGCTGGACGAAACATGGTAACGACTGGTGCGTATGGCTGGATGGACATGCCTTCCAACAGGCGACGCCTGATGACTATTTGCCGGACGATCTGCCTACTACCGGCAAGGGTCGGAAAATTTGGCGGATGGAAGATCTGCCAATTATTCCACCAGAACAACAATGGAAAATTCTGCCTGATCCTCGCAAACGGCCCCGGCTCAGCAAGCTGAAAGAGCTTCTGGCCTGGTGTGACGTTGTGTACCACCTTGGCGATCCGGATAGCGAGGGACAAAGTCTGGTCGACGAGGCGCTTGAGTACTATCGCTGCCGCAAGCCTGTTAAACGGGTGTTGATCAACGACTACAACCCCAGCAAGGTCCGCGAAGCACTCGCCAATATGCGTGACAACTCTGACCCGCTGTTCAGTGGATGGCGGTTGTGGGGGCTTGCTCGGAGCCGTTATGACTGGCTTTTGGGCATGAACGGTACAAGGGCGATGACCCTTCGAGGGCGCGACATGGGCCACCAAGGATTGCTGCCCGTTGGTAGCGTGCAAAGCCCTCTGCTGTACGTCGTCCGCGAGCGGGACCGAGCGATCGAGTCTTTCAAGCCTGTCCCTTATCAAGACATCACTGCCGTTTTCACAGCCGAAGCTGGGATTTCAATCCGCGGCCGCTGGATGCCACAGGATGACCAGGCTGGCCTGGATGAATCCGGTCGCCTGGTCGACGAAGGGGTTGCTAAATCCCTCCTTGCACGCCTGCAGGATGGTGTGCCCGGGGAAGCCTCAGTCATCGAGCACTCGGTCACCGACAAGAAGAAGGAGCCCCCACTTCCCTTGTCCATGAATGAATTGCAAATGGAAGGTTTCAGCCGCTTCGGCTACACCGGTGACGAGGTAATGGAGGCCGCGCAAAAGCTCTACGACACCTACAAGGTCATGACATATCCTCGTACCGATGTGCGCTTCCTTTCTGAAGCCCATCATGCCGAGGCGCCCTGCGTGATCGCCGGCATCATACAGCTGCGGCCAGATCTGCAGGCCATTGCTCGTGAGCTGGACCCATACCGCAAATCAGCAGCCTTCAATGATGCGAAAATGCGTACTCCCACGGGGGAACCCACCCCGCATCACGGCATCATCCCTTCAATCCCGGAAAATCCAGTCAATGTGGCTGACTGGTCGGAGCCTGAGCGGAACGTGTACGACATGGTGGTGCGGGCGTATCTTGCCCAGTTTGCAGCCGATTACCGGTATCGGTCGATGGTGTTGCGCATTCGCGTTCAGGTTGGTGAGGTGTTCGCCGCAACTGGTGTCTGCCCAACCGAGCAAGGTTGGAAAGCTGTTTACAAGGAACCCCCACCGCTGGATGGTGCGCCCGCCGAAGATGAAGGGCCCGAGGGTGAACTCCCTAATGTGCAGATCGGCGATCTGTTGCAGTGGCTGGAAGTAAGTGCAACAGGCAAGGTGACTACTGCGCCACCGCGCTTTGACGACAACATGCTCCTCGATGCAATGAAAAACTTGCATCGATACGTAGACGATGTGGAGTTGAAAAAGCGGCTCAAAGAGGGTGAGGGGATAGGTACTACTGCCACTCGTGCAGGCATCATCGCCGACATGAAGCGACGTAGCCTGTTTGTGCCGGCGGGGGGAAAGGGCAAAAAGCTCATGACCAGCCCTGAAGCCAGGAGCTTGATTGACGCTCTGCCCATGCGCGTTAAAGACCCCGCACAAGCCGGTGCCTTCAAGCGCTCGCTGGATCAAGTCGCTGATGGAGCGATGAGCCTGAGCGACTTCATGCGCTACGCCGAGGAATTCGTTCGTGACGTTGTAGCCACGGCCAAGGACGCCTCTATCACGCCCCTCCCGCCCGCAGCTGGCGAAGGCGTTCCCTGTCCTAACTGCAAGAGCGCATTGCAAAACCGGGGCAAGCGTCGCAAGCTCACTCCAGTCGGTCAAGCTGTAATGATCGGGGTAATTGCAATCAGCATTGGATGTGAATACCCAGTACAACCTTCCGATAGCCGGATGAACCGTGCTGACAAAAACTTCGCTCATGGCCGATCCTCCTTAAGCGCCGCCGCGCCGGCCGTAACTCTTCACTCCGAAAACCAAAAGCCCGCGAATCCGCGGGCTCGATGGTTTTTATTTCCAAACCTCATTCCAATTTGTCGACGAATCGGCCGCGTCACTGGTGTGTCCGACCTCTACAGGGTTGCTGATATGCGTATCGCCGCTACCGACAACGGTGCCAAGGCCGGTATCGTTGACGCCCGTTTGATTGACAGCATCAGTTACGGCCCCGTTAACCTCGCTCATGACTCCGTTGATCTGTCCATTCACCTCGGAAATCACACCGTTTACTGAGGAGCTGGCGATCGAGCAAACCTTGTCCTTGATCATTTGCCAGATGGCAGACAGATCAGGGAAAGAGGTGGTGCTGAATATGCCGGTGATCCCCCCGACACATTTGCCCAAAATGTCTGACGATGTCTGAGCAGCCGTTTGGTTGGTGTCGGCCGCGTCCTGATCTCGAGCCAGGCCGGCCTCACCACCACGCACCGCGGCTTCTCCGCTACGGCAGGTGGCAGCATGGGCTGTCACAGCCGAGCTCATGAGCAGCACAACGAGTAACGCGCGGGTCAGTGTCTTCATACCAGTCCTCCAAGAACATTCAACGGCCAGGAGCATCAAGCTCGTGCCCGGGATTTAACAGCGGGTTGCGCCGGGCTGGGCTGTTGCTTGACGGGCTCCGTCAGAGCCTCGGGCTTTGGGGAAGCGCTTGATTTCTCCCGCTCTTTACGTTGCTCGAGGAAACCCAGCTTGCGGTGCATATCCTCATCAACGTGCTTGGTAACCTTTGCCTTGAGGATCTGGTTATCAACGTTGAAAAGCACCTCATCGAAGTAAACGGCTTTCCCGTCGCCGCGGCGATTAACCGCGTTCCCGAAGCCGATCTGCGTCCACTTCTGGTCGCTTCCATCGTTGTTCGGCTGGGACAGGGTGATAAAGTTAGGCTTGATCTCACCGGTACCTGGGTCGGGGTTACGCTCATTGATGAACGCAAGGACCTGGTGCTTCTCACCGTTGACCTTCACGTATCCCTGTAGGTAATCCCCACTGCCCTGGTACAGGAGCACTGTGGTGTCGTACTGATCGTTATCCAGCTTGGTCACACCGCGAAGGATGAGTTTCTGTCCCGTATTGCTGTCAGCGTTTGCCATACCAACCTCCTGAGGAGTGGTTGAGTCACTGGTTGAAGCGCCGGTAATGTCCCCGGGTACACCGGAGTTGCTCGACCTGCCTTGAAGGCCAGCGCCAAAGCCTTCAATCTGGGATTCGGGGGTATGCTCATCCTTGATAAAGGCTTTCGCCATGATCCAGTCGTACTCGTTCACTGGTGCCGGCACAGGACGGCCTGTTTTGTCGAACCAGTAGTACTGATCGGTCGCAGGCTCTGGCCCAAGAGCGGCCAGATCGTGCTCAAGCTCTTCCAGCGACTTGCTCCAGGTACTGATGGCCTCAGACTGATCTCGCCACCAGGCGGCGGCGTTTACCGCAACAAGGTTCTCAGCCTGTTGCAGATCGGAGTCCCCAAATGGCACTCCCTCAGTTGCCTGGAAATGTCGCTGCTCGACCGCTGCTGCAGCTAAATCCCCCAGTTCTACTTCATCAGCAGCCTGTGGAGCTTCTCCTGTACAGTCCAGAGTTCTGGACTTCTCGTACTCGGAGATAGCACCAGCAAGCACGGCGATATCCGCGCCTGGATCGTTGATCATTGGCTGGGGGATGCGCTGACCATTAAGGAAGGTTGCAGGAGCGCTCTCGAGCTTGCCCGTCCCGCACAATTCAGTGTGGATACCGGTCGGTTGCCCTTCACGGTCGAAATAGGCAATGGAGTACGTGACACCATCGACCCTTTCCGATTCGTTCACTAGACCAATTTTCGCGGTGTAGCCGTGCTTAGCAGCCTCGCTGTTCAGCAATTCCCACCTAGCTGAAGGCGTCGTATCTGAGTCATAGGGATACTGGCTGTAGCTATCCAGCGTGAACGACTCCAAAACTTCTGTCGGAATTGAATCCGTCGAGGAGCGAGGGGGGATATCTGTGCCTTGATGATTTTTCAGTGAGGCCAGATAAGCAGCATCTATCTGTTCAATTGCTTCGATGACTTCATCTGGATCCCAGCAATTCTCTAACTGGTACATCCGGTCAAACTCATTGCTGCCAGGCTCGGGCAGTGGCCCGTACTGCTTATCAGCGTCTGCCAGCAGCTCTCTAGCTATGGCGTAACCCTCTGATGCTTCCATCTGCCCGCGGAAGTGCGTATTGAGCTTGCCGAGCTCACTGTCCAGCTTGGCTTGGAACGCGGCGCGATATTTTGCCTCGGCCATGCAGCTTTCGATTGTCCGCAGTCCTTCCGGAGAGCTGTCATGCTCCCACATGACTGCCATAGCGTGATCCTCGGCCCGATACGGCAGCAAATCAGGGTAGTCATTGATATCACCTGTAGGCAGACCGATTGACTCAACGAATCTCGCATCGCGTCCAGCAACTGTGAGGGACTCAGCTGCCAACGGTTCGACTGGGGGGGCCTGCTCACGATCAGCTTTAGCAAGCAGAACGGCTTCCCACTCATTACGATGAACCGTTTTTTCTTCGTAACGCTCGACACGGCCATCGCTGCCACGTACCGGCACCTCTACCGTCACCTGCTTACGACCCAAGTTATTCAACGTGACGGTATCGCCTGCTGCGATTTCGTTCTCGCGGAACACTCGGGCCAGATCTACCCCCCAGGTAACACGCTCTTCTCCGTCGCTATTGCGCAACTTCACGTAGAAGCTTTTGCTTTGCTTCTTGTCGAAAAGATACGGCGCCGGGCCGAAATCTACGATCACACCCTCACGGGCATTCACAGGTGTAGGATCATTTGCGGCCGGTTCTGCAGGTGATGCCGTTTCTTCGCTGGAGGTGCCCACCTTCTCAGCGGTTGCCTCGGTCGGTTTCGGCGTTTCAGTTTGCGCGGCGGCTTTGTCTGGTACAGCTGCAATGGGTGGCAAGCCGAGCAGTTCGCGGCGAATAGCTTCTTGTGCGGGGTTATTGAGTTCTACCGGAACCTCATGCTTGATCAGAACCGCGATCGCCCGGCGCTTAAACTCTTCACTGCCAGTGAGCTCGATAGACCCACCGAACTTCTGTTTCGCCATGTAGAGGCCGGCGAGAATGGCCATCTCATCATCTTTTGCTTCAGCCACCATGAGGATTTGCTGCCCATGGTCGATGAAAATAGGTCTGTCATGCAGGGAATAGAGGACGCTGCCATCGCGCCGCTCCTTGTAGGTGATCTCCTTCAAGAGCTCGCTAATCTGGATTTTTGGATCCTGATCAACACTTTCTTGATCTAAATCAGGGTTTCCACGGCCAAAACCGTTACCGAATGCTTCATGCCCCCTCAAATGCGAAATAATTTCGCTGTAAAGGGCCTGGTCTAGTTCCTTTAGCAATTCCGCATATGTATCGTATGCGAAAATATTCTGATAAACGGTAGTTGCTGCTTCAGCTGTATTCTTGGCGTCAATTGAGCGCCATGACGACAGGTCTGCAGCAACCCAATGTCTGACCAACGCAGTAGGGACGGCCGCAGCCTCTTCTTCGGAAGGTTGGCTATTTAGCCAGGCTTGGTACGCCTTAGCACGACGTTCGATCGCTTCACGGGGAGAGGCCTCCGTTGCCTGCGGCGAATTCAATCGCTCGTAGACAGCTTGGCGGAACTCTTGCATCAAGGCTTCGCTTACTTCGCTCATGGCAATCCTGCCTCCTTCCGGATGGTGGGGTAGTCCGTTGCCCTGAGCCCCCCGTGGAGGGGCTGGGTAAAGTTGGGTTAAGCGCGTCGCTCTGGGCTGGACCGTGACTGCTGAAATTTCGTATTGTGTATATTATTCAAAATTCAGCGGAATGGGAAGCTCCGCGCCCTAAGGCCCAGGAGGGCTACGTCTGCTACATTTGAGGGGATCAAATGTCCTTTGGAACTGATGAAATTCAGCCAATTTGTGGGACGGATTTGGAGAGATGGCGGATCGAGAACGGTCTGACCAAGGTTGCTGCTGCAGACGCCTTTGGCCTGCAGAAAGCGAAGTGGGAAGAGCTAACAGGCCCGGATAAGTCGGCTGAGCAGATCAACGACCCCGTGGTGGCTATGCTGCTTTTTCTCTACAGAACGCATCCTGAGTCTTCACCGGTGCAACCGCCGTTGGATATCAAGGATTTTTACGACTATTTAGGACTGCAAGATTCGCCTCAAGATCGAGATACGTTTGCCACCCTTATTGGTAGATCGCCACCCTCGGTTTACCGCTTGATGCTTCATGATGGCAAGCCCGGTCGGCCGGTCATGAAGTGGGTTGAGGCCTTGAAGCGCATGGATTTGACACCTAAACAGTGCAAACGCGTGATGCAGGATGTCGTAAGTAAGGTAGGTGAACGACAGAAGGTGGAAAGGGTCTTGATTCAGGGTTGGTCAAAAGGTGGCATTGGTGAGCACGACTGAGAAAACAGACTCGCACATTATCGAGCTCTCCAGCGTTTACTTCTACGCTGGCCCAGCGCCGCGGGCGATCGCCTTGAAGGACTGCGGCGCGCTACTCAACGGGCAACCTGGGGACGTGTTCCCGGCACTGTACGGGTATCAGAGCAAGCAGGACGGCTTTATGGCGGCTCGGGCGTACGCTGACAAAAACCGACTCCATTTTACTGTTATCGATTTCCTGGTGGAGCTTGATCACAAGCAGAATCCACTCATGATGAAGCCGGAGGACCTGGCCAACCACGACTTTGTGTCGTTTGCCAGAATGTCCAGGAGCATGATGGATGATCTGCAGGATCTTCTGCGGGAAAGGTTGGTCTGCGAAG
Organism: Pseudomonas sp. MB-090624; assembly: GCF_003205245.1. Classification (NCBI taxonomy): domain Bacteria; kingdom Pseudomonadati; phylum Pseudomonadota; class Gammaproteobacteria; order Pseudomonadales; family Pseudomonadaceae; genus Pseudomonas; species Pseudomonas sp. MB-090624. Next base: position 22,829 of record NZ_QJRK01000012.1, read on the forward strand.
GCTTGACCCCGACAAAGACTGAATTGGCGAAGCCTCATCTATTGCTGCAGCAACGCCCCGAGTTGTTGAGCACACTGACGGCCGCTCCGGACTGGGAACATATGAAGGTAATTGCCTATCCTGCCAAGGTGGCCTTCAGTGAGAAGCCATTGACGGTAGGAGTGCTCCCCCATAAACACTGGTCGGCAATCAAGGAGGCGACTTGCCGCCTCAACCCCGGTATCCGGATCACGTTAGAACCTCCAGGGCCAGCCAGTACCGACGCTGCACCATTGGCTGCACAAGCCAGCAGGGACCGAGGTCCTCGAGCACGCTGAACGACTGACATCAAAAAACCGCCTCTCAGGGCGGTTTTTTTCTAATCTCTGAATCGGTTCCTGTACCACCACGGCCGTGACACGATCCGACCTCCGCGCATGAAGCCCAGGAACTTGTTCCAGCAAACATCCAGGGTCCACCCAATATGAGCCATGACGCCGAAGCAGACGATGATCATCACTGCGGTGATCCATACCCACGGTTTATGCCCTACATACAGACAGGCCATCAACGGCAGATAAGCCCCGCAGGGTATGCCGAAGGCCTTGGGTGAGATTGATGCGCCTCTCCAGCTAGATGCCATGGTTTAGACCCTCCAACTCCCAGCGTTTCTTGAACTCTTTAGCGCCGGCCAGGCTGATGAACTCGCCAGCATCAATGCGATCCGCTTGGAACAAACGCCAGGCTTTGTCATCCAGGGTGGCCTCGGCCTTCTCCAGTAAACCCCGAATGAACCGGCCCCAGTCCGTGTAAGGAAGGGACTGTAGTTCATTGCGCACCTCACGATCGAACACCAGGTACTCACGGATCGCAGCTCGCTTGCCGTCCGTGGTTTTGAGCAGGCGTTGAACCAGAATGACACGTAAGGCACCGGCCAGGCGTGAAGCCATACCGGCTTGCTGGTCAGGTGGATAGGTTTGAATTGCACGGTTGATCGTCTCAGCAACAGACTCGGTGTGCATGGTGGCAAAGCATAAGTGACCAGTCAGCCCAGCCTCAGTCATTGCCTCGATCGTCTCGCGGTCCCGAGCTTCACCGATACCGATGATACTGGGTTTACGACGCATGGCATTCCGAAGTGCTTTCGGGAAGTCGCCAATGTCTCTACGCAGTTGCGATTGCGACGGTTGCGGTCCCAACCAGTGCGGACCACCAAGTACATACTCGATGGGGTCCTCATAGGTGATCACTTTCCGGTCGGGCATTTCTGTCCCTGCCTTCTTGTACAGGCCCGCGAGGAAAGTTGTTTTTCCAGACCCAGTGGGTCCGCAGACCAGAACCAGGCCCATTTCTGCGTAGCAGCCCCGGATCAAGTCGGGCTCGATTCCCATTTTATCGATATCAGGCAGATCCGACGGAATCACCCGCATGGTGATCGAATAAGCCTCATCGATGCTGGCTATGCGCGCTTGAACAAAGTTGGTCCGAAAGCGAAGCGTGGTACCCCGAGCCAGCCCAAACTCTTCTCCAGCCAGCTCCAAGGCACGGTCAACACCCTCATCACCCTGCTTGATCATGCTTTCAATTTCAGCGGACCAAGCCGACGCCATCAACGGTGATAGCTGACCTTGCTTGATTGTCGTCGTTGACGCTTTCAGTTGCCGTCCATGCAGCTCGACCCAAATGTAGTCGCCGCCTTGTACGAGAATGTCAGACACCCCCCGATCCGCACACAGCTTCAGAAAGCGCATGAAATTATCGGGAGACAAGTCGCCCTCGAAATTGTACGGATCGAATATTGGACTCGTCACTTGGTCGCACCATCACCGGTCTGCCGGTACTGCGTTTTGACCGTAGGGCGCCATTTTTTAGGATCAGTCTCGAACGTCGCACGGCCGGTTACGCGACGCAATTTGTCGCCAAGCATCATTTGCTTACCATCACCCGTAACAGTCTGCTGGCTTTCAGCCACGCTGGTCGAGCTGATCATGTCGTTCTGCAGAAGAGAGGAATAGAGGTGCATGCCGAGGTAATCGCGGGTCAAACGATTGAAATTGGCGGCGAGGATAGCGTCCGCTTGTTTGTAACCATCGTCCCAACCTTTACGGACTGCTACCTCCCAGATTTCAGCCTCGTCACTGTCTTGAGGGCGTGCTTCGAAGTCGGGCAGTTCAACACTGGCATTCAGAGGCAGGCCAACATAGAGGTAGTCACGCCAAGTAGGGGGAACACTCACAAACCGTTCCTCCCGCTCAATTTTGTAGACGCGATTCGCTGTTCGGACCTGGTCTTGAGAGAACGCAGCAACGTCCCGGGCTTCTACGATAACTGGTGGAAGCGTGCCGTTCTTAGCGATCATGGGAGCGAACTTGAACATTGCATCGAGTGACGGCGATCGTGCGTTAAGGCCATCAACCAGCTCACGAGCTCGAGCTGCCATACCGCCGCGGAAGCCGACAGTGTTACCCATGTCGGTCAGCAATTGATTGCGAATGTCGGTGACCTTGGTGGTCGCTTTTGACTGTGGTTTCAGCAACGAGTCGAGATCAGGCGGTGCCGTTTCAACGACTGGAGCGCTTGTCTGCCCGCTGGCATCAAGCTCGGGGGTTTCACCCGCATGGACAGCAAGCGAAACCATCAGAGGCAACAATGCGAAAATCCGCTTCATAGCGTACCTCCAGCTCAGGCCTGAGGCCGGTTGTAATGAAGTTCCAACTTCCCGGGCGTCTGGGTCACATTGGCGCGGTAGCCAACTTGGGAGCGAATCATCAGCATCAAGGTGTTGTAGGGCACCTTGTTTACATCGATGTCGACCGGCAGCGGCATACGCACGCCCATGAACGAGAACTCAAGCCCACGATCCCGAGCCAAGGCTGCTAACAGTTCGACTGCATCGCCCTGCCACTTGAGCGACACACGCTGCTTGTCGTCCACGATGGTCGACGGAAGGCGCATCACCACGCGGCTATTAATCGCGCCCTGCTGATATAGGTCGGCCTGAGCCATCTCAATGCGTTGCGACGCTTCGAGGATCTGTTGGTCGATCAGCTGCTGGGCCGATTCGTCCGGTTTCTTCGATGCGCAGCCCCCAAGGGCAAGAGCCAAGGCAACCAGTGCCAGTGGGTAACGTGTGTTGGCCATTATCAAACCCTCCGTTGATTTCGTATAGATACTATAATACGGAATGAGCACAAGCAAACACTATCCCCCCCGCGGGCCGCTTCTTGACCTCTGCTGTGCGTCCCGCTCGGCCTTGAGCTCACGAAGCAATTTTTCGAGCTCTGGATCTGCTAGCGCACCGCTGTATCGTTCATCGACCAAAGCCTCGATCAGCGAGCGCTTAAATTCGGCACTGCCGGTGATCCGCAACGGACCAGGTGGTGCCGTGTTCGGCATCGCGCGTAAGGCGCGGGTGATCAGCTCACTGTCTACCGCTTGGCCAGGGAAGTTGAACTGGCCGCCAAGGTCTACAAATCCCGGATCGCCAGCGGCCCGCCGGTAAATGACTGTGCCGTTTCTCCTAACTACACCGAGCATTCCATCGATCGACTGATATTTAGGATCGAGATCCCGGGCAAATTCGAAACCGTTAGCTCCTTCAGCCTTCGCTGCGCGTTTCTCGCCATATGTGAAACCTCGCAGCTGACTGATTGCCCCTGGATCACCGGTGGCTGCTTCTTGCTCAACCCATTCACGATAACTGAGCCTTTTATTAGAAGGATCATTCTTTAAATCTGCGCGCATTTTTGAAATCTTAGTTTTCAGTTCCTCTCTAGCTCTTAGTGTCTCGAACGCCAAGATACTGTAAAATGCTTTTCGATCCTTTGGATTTTTAATACGCAATTTGATATCCAGGCGCTGCTGTCTGGAGTCATCGCGTACGCGTTTGAATTGTTGCTTGACCCACTCTTTATCAACTCGGCGATATACAAATTTTGTCCGATAGGCTTCGTATCGGGCACGTAGTGCCCTGCGCAAATTAGCTCGCTCTGTGCGGCGCTGCTGACGATCTTCGGGATTCCGTCGTGGGCTTGCGAATTTTTCGTAACTCATAAGAGCCATCAGCTCTTGTGTAACTTTACGCTCCTCATAGTCACCAAGACGCTTTTCCAATCGAGCCTTAGACAAGGCCTCGTGCATGTCGCTTGCTTTGATAGGCACCAAGCTCTGTTCTTCAAGCGAATAAATACCCATGCCGCGACCTTTGGGTTTGATCCCCAACCCAAATCGCGCTAGTTCCGCGTGCAGTTTCTGCCAGGTAAGGCTTTTCTTTTTCAGAAGCGTTGCAATTGCATCGCGAGGTTCACCGCGAGAATAAGTGTGCAGACTTTCCTGGTCAAGATGACGTTCCATATCCGCAGCACGAGTAGGCTGTTTACCTTGAAATTTGGGTTTAGGCGCTGACCAGGCAATTTCAGGCGAGCCCTTTTTGTCTTTGACACTGTAGGGACCATTGTCATGAGTCCAACCATAGCGAAGCTCAAGCTCTCGCATTGCATAATCGAGCTTAAAATAATCTCTATCCGGGTACACCGCGTTATACGAATCGGGGTGAACCCGATTCACCGTCATGTGTAAGTGAACATTGTCCGTGTCATGATGGATAGCAAACACATACTGGTGCTCCGCCATACCGACCGCATCCATTGCATGCAGAGCACAATCGAAAGCTTGATCATCAGTTGGTTTCTCTGATTGCGGCCAGCTCAAGATGACATGGTAAACAGGATCCTTAACACGTGAATTTTGAGCCGCGACTGCTTTCATTTCTGCCGCGGCTGTCGCCAAGCTCAAGCAGTTGTGCTGGCAGGATACACCGGAACGTGTAACTTCCCTTACTGGTGCTCCGAGGAGGAGTCCGGATTCGAGCTCGGCGATAGCATTGAGCTCATCTCCTGCATCCCTTCTTTGAGCGGCTGCAGCATGAAACGCAAGGTTGGCTCCACGGGATCTTGCTCTTGCCGCAAAGTCAGGATGATTTCTAACAGCTTGTCGGAGATGGTTTGCTGCTGCTGCAAGATGGTGCTGAGCAACGGCAAGACGGCTTTCATGTCCATCAGCGCTTACCCCTCGTTCTGTGATGGGTCCAGGCTCGTCAATGCGGACTGGAACTGGGTGTTGATCCTGTTGATATCGACGCCAATTGGAATCAAGAGCAATTCCAATACTTCGAGCACGTTCTCGGATGGCATTTTGAGTTGCAGCATCAATTCGTCCAATCTCTCGCAAACGGTCTGCTGCTCTTTCGATATGTTCTCGAGCAGACTCAAGAATTGAGTCGTCTCTTCGGGTGTGGCCTGGATTGAGCTCATCCGTTTGTGTCTCCTTTTCTTCGTCACGTTCTGTCGCGTAGTCGACCAACGCCGAGAAGCTTGAGCTCCCATCGGCCCGTTTCGGTGGAACCTTCGCAAGCATTACGAACCGATCCTTTCGATAGCAGCTTTCAACGCCACCAGGATCTGTGCGTACTCTTTTGAAAGCTTCCCACCGCCTTCATTGAACAAGTGTTTCTGGAGGCCTCCGAGCCTCCGCAGTTCGTTGAGGATATGCCCCTCCACCTTAGACCTGGTACGTCTCCCAAGCGCAGCTGCGAGCATGAATTGACCCACGCTCTGGCCGCAGTCCTTCGCCTTGTCACGGACGATTTCCTCTTCATCCTCGAAGCACCGGATAGGTGGTAGCCGACCGGTGCGACGCCTTTGCTCACTGGTACTCATAAGCAGGATCCTCAGGTGTTCCAAGGGGTCTCGGGGCGCAGCCCTGAGCAGGGTGGTAGGCATCGCAAGGGAGTGAAACGACTGTCAGCGATGCCGGTTGGACGGACGCCATTTATGGCGGGAGTACAAACCCTACCCTGTCCAAAACTGTAGACCTAGTTTCGTATCAAGGCTATCGTACGGAACTTGACTACGCAAGGGATGCCCATAGAATCAGGGCATAGAGGACGTTAGGGGGACGGCAAAATGGGATTCACCATTTCGCAAATCGAGAAGCTCATGGGCGATCTCGAAAACCTGCCAGAGGTAGAACAACCGGACAAGCCGGTCTCAAAGCTGAAAGCAGTCGAGATGATGCAAGGATCGATAAAAGAGCTGCAATCACGCGGCTACAGCCTGGCGAAGATTTCCGAAATTTTGACTGCAGGTGGAATGCAAATTTCTGAGACAACGCTGAAAAGCTATCTCACTAGGGCGAGGGGTTCTGTGAAAGGCAAAACCCGGCGCACGCCAAAAGCCCGGGTTAAGTCTTCCGGCGAGGATCGCCAAGGCGGGAAAGAAAAATCCACTCAGGCCGGCGCGAAGGCGGCTCAGGGTGTACGTCAGGTAACAACCGGGGTAACACGAGATGGGAATCCCGGTTTCCAACCGAAAACAGATACGGATGACATTTGAGGAGCAACCCTATGAAAGAAAAATCGACTACCCAGGTTGGTCAAATCTACGTCAGCGGTGGTGGCAAAGGAGGCGTAGGCAAAAGCTTCACTACGATAGGTTTGGTTGACACTTTGATCCAAGCTGGATTCAAGGTCTTGCTGATTGAATCGGATACCTCCAATCCAGATGTTTGGAAGATGTATAAAGACGAAATAGAGTGCAGGCTGATTGATCTGGACGACGCAAACGGCTGGATTGACCTGGTCAACGTCTGCGACGAATTCCGCGATCACGTTGTGGTAGTCAACACAGCAGCACGGAACAATAAAGGCGTAGCTGCGTACGGAGAAACGTTGAACAGCACGCTCGGTGAACTGAACCGGAAACTCATCACTCTCTGGGTGATCAACCGACAGCGAGACAGTCTGGAACTGCTCAAGGAATATCGAGAAGCGCTGCCAGGATCAACTACTCATGTTATCCGAAATGCTTACTTCGGTGATGAAATCAAGTTTGAGCTTTACAACAATTCAAACATCAGGGAAAGCATCGAGGGCGCAGGCGGAAAGTCACTGATGCTGCCAGACTTGGCCGATCGGGTGAGTGATGATTTGTACAGCAAACGACTTTCGATCGGAAAAGCTTTGAAAGAATTACCAATCGGAAATCGCGCTGAACTGACCAGGTGGCGTCGCGATGTGAATAAGGTGATGGGGGAGGTTATCAATGGATGATATTGAGGTAGCTTTCGAGAAACTCTTAGGGAGGCAAGCCTCTGATAAAGAGGTGCAGGATCTCTATAGGGTTAAAAATGCATTGAATCTGCATAATAATGATTCGCTCTGGCTAATCTTAATGGCCTTGCAGTCCTACGACACGATGTATGCAAAGTATCCAGAGCTGATTGCCAGGCAGGTTGACAAACAAGTTGACAAGCATAAGTCATTGTTCGCCGAGATGGCAGACGCAGAAACAAAAAAGGCGCTCTCTACATTGTCCGTTGCTGTAAGCGAAGCTAGTCAAGCTGTTGCGCTGAAAGTTGCTGATGCCGCTCGATGGAGAGCCTGGGGATTCGTTTTATTCGCGCTTCTCTGTTTTGCCGGCTTGTGCATGACTGTCGGGTTTGTGCTTGGCAGCGGGCAGGTTCCTTATTGGGCTCAAATTGGCTCGGCAAGGGGACCACTCTTCAATATCGTCACGATAATCCTCAATGCCCCCGTCGGGTGGCTACTCCCCATTATCGCTGCTGAGTTATTCGGAGCAACATTCATATATCAAAAACCTACAATCAGGTCGGTCTTGTTGCTGGGGCTATTGCTGGCCTTATCGTTGCTTTCCCTGGGGTTTGTACTATGACAAGTGGGCCATTATTTTTTTTGGCCCATTTATTCCGTATGATACATACTATACGGAATTAGGATGTGTAATGACTCTACGTCAATACGGAGGTCAATTATGGAAGCGTACTCAAACATCAAGGCGTATCGCAGTGTCGGCCTGGACATCAAGGGCTACAAGGAAGCTGAGGCCTCCAGAGGCCTCGCGTGGTCCTGCAAAGTGTATCTCCACAAAAAAATGCTTGGGCTTGTATCCAACAATGGCGATGGCGGCATGACGCGGGTTGAAATCGATTATGCTCAGCAAACGAACTTGGTTGCGCAGTTGAAAGCGCAAGGCTACCAACTTCAATTGACCTTCCAAGGGCACGCTATGGATGAGCCAACTGAAACGCCAGAATGGCTCGACATGGCCATCACCCAGATGATCGATGAAGTTGCCCAGCTGCGGAGATTGAAACGTCTCGGCAAGACTCATCTGATCGTCCTGCAGCATTCGAACTCACCAGAATTCTCCTTCTATAAAGCGCCTCCTAGTGACACCTCGATTGCTCGTATTCGTCGTCAGCTGGGCCCGGATCTGGCCTGCGTCATGAATGCGGAAATTGCCGCCCTGTAGGGCATTTGATGCCCGATCACTGAAGGATGGACCCTATGGACTTGAAAGACATGCTTAGACAGCTCGATGAAGACCTGCTTGCCGAAATCTTGGAAGCCGCGCATTGCGCCCTGAATCGACCAGGTGCAGCCAAACGAGTAGCAAAAGCAATGAACACCTCGGTTGACCGTGTTCGGACCCTGGCCTACATCTCTGCCCAGCTCAACCTGTGTCCAAGGCTTGTGCCAGACATCAGCACAATGAAAGAAATGGAAGCATTTCAAGCGCGCTTGAGCGCTGCATAGCCTCCCTCCCCCCGCGTTCATAAATTGGTGATAAAATACGTTATCACCAATTTTGGACAGGGAGAGGTTTTGTGGACTGGTTTGACCCTCTGCGTGATTTTTTCGAACACACGCGCCGGAAATCCCCAAAAACGACCAAGCTCGAACAATCCGTTCAGTTAGTGACTGAACGGGAGAGTTCGCACCCGCTCCAATTTGGTTATCCGTCTCCGACCATTTACGCCGGCATTTATGCCGGCGCTACGCGCGTGGGTAGTATCGAATACGGTTTGAACCCGATCCTCGACCGCGTGTACGTTCACAAGATTGATGTGGACGATCAGCACCGCGCAAATGGCCATGGCCTGGCCACTTTAAAAGTGCTTCATGAACAGCACCGGGTTCCGATCGTGCCGGTTCATGTCTGGGGATCTGCACTAGGCTTTTGGTCGAAGGCAAAATCCGCCTTGGCAAAGTCTGGTGGCTCCATTGCCGCTGAAATCCGTGGTGAAGATGAGATGGATGCGGAAACTCAACGGTGGGAGCGATTACTGAACGCTAAGCCTGTCGATCCTGTAGATACCAGCACGCCTAATAGACGACGGCGGATGCGTTGATGAAAGACATTCAGATAACCAGGCAGCCTGGCAAACTCACTGAAGCGCAGTACCTGGCTCTATCTGAGGTGCCAGCTGCTACCGAGTGGTTGGCCAACATTGATAACCCGCAGACCCGCCGTGCCTACAGCATCGATATCGGCGATTTCACCGCTTTCGTGGGCATTGTCCATCCGGACCAGTTCAGAGAGGTTCAACGCGCCCATGTTCTAGCTTGGCGAGCTGACCTCGAGCGCAGAGTGTTGTCCGCCGCAACCATCCGGCGAAAGCTTGCTGCGTTGACCAGCCTGTTTGATCACCTGCTGGACAGCAACGCTGTGGCGGGAGGCAATCCCGTCCATGGCGTCAAGCGGCCTCCGAATGAAAGCAATGAAGGTAAAACGCCGGCGCTGGGCGACGACCAGGCCAAGGCACTACTTGATGCTCCAGATCTGGATAGCGTGAAGGGGCTTCGCGATCGAGCCCTGCTGGCGGTTCTCCTATACCACGGATTGCGTCGTGAGGAGGCAGCTATGTTGGATGTCGACGACCTGCAGGAACGCCGCGGCGTTCGTCATTTGAAGGTGCATGGCAAAGGTCGCAAGGTGCGCTACCTGCCACTCCATCCAGTGGCTGCAGAGCGGATCCACCAATACCTGGAAGCGGATGGCGAGCGGACCACGGGCCCATTGTTTCGCTCTGTTCGCGGACGGACCCCAGGGGCGCGTTTGCTGGCCAACGGTATTTATTCGATCATCGGGTTTTGGGCCAAAACGGCCGGCATTGCGGTGGCTGGCCTTGGTGTGCATGGGCTGCGGGCTACTGCCGCAACCAATGCTTTGGAGCACGAGGCTGATATCGCGAAGGTCCAGACCTGGCTGGGACATTCCAATATCAGCACGACGCGCCTTTACGATCGGCGTGGCCAGCGGCCGGAGGATTCGCCGACCTACAAGGTCAAATATTGACGCGGATTCTCCAGGGCATCATCAAACGCCGCGTTCGCACGTTCACGGAACAGATTGCGCCAGAAGATTGCCCATGGATTGAAAGCCAGAAACGGGCCGGTAACATAAATTGCGAACGTTTGAGAGATGTCCCCAGGCAAGCCGATTCGCTCAATCACCATTCCGAGTGCAACCGTAATGCAAACAGCCTTGATTGCACCGCAAACGACATTGACCAGCTGGTCCCGCCAAAGCATCCGGTCGCGTAGCGCAGCACGGATCGCAACTTTCCTGGCGGTATCGGCCGCGAGCCACATCCTCTCCATTTCTTCGAGCTCCTTCATACTGGCGACCAGTGCGTGGCACCGTTGTAGGCATCCCCCCCTTCAGCGATGAACACCTGACCGGCAGGGTCCACTGCGATAGCGCCTGGCTGCTCATGCTGAGGGTCGCGCAACTCATTTTTCCAACCGTATACGGTCCCCTGCCAGACCAGGACGATTCCTCCCTGATTGCATTGGTTGCTATCGCGCCAGTTCTGGGCTGTCTTCTGAAGGGTGCTGATTTCAAGTTCCATGAGTTCCTCCGCGAACAATCCATCCCGGGATTAGTGGAAATTTTTCCGATACAGCCAGTAGTACCCGCCACCCAGAATCGCTGCGAGCCCTACCCACTTCACCGCGCTCGAGGCCCACCAAGCAACCGGTGGCGTCTGCCCTGGAAACGCAAGGCCGACCGCTCCCCACTCTGTCATCCCAGGCCAAAGCCCTCCCCAGATCGACCCAACTGCCAGCGGTAGAACACCTACGGCAGTGATCATTCCAATACCATCAGGCTGGGTCTCGCACCAGAGACCTGTCCCGAGTATGCCGACCGCAATCAGCACCCCGAGCATCATCCAGGCGTGTGCGGCAAAGCTTACTTCCGGTAGCAACTGCAGCACACCGTGCGTGAAAGCCGCAGCGACTACAGCCACCAGCGCAGTACCAACCGGTATCAGCCTTTCAGTTCCTACAGACATATCGATCTCCTTGAAGTGTGATCGAGGCGCCTACGCGCCTCGCTGCGGTGTACTCACTTGATGATGCGCTGGTGCAATTCGGCCAGCGATTCCGGCATAGGAATGTTGGCAATCGAAAGCAGCTGAGCGGCAGTGGCTTTGGTCCCGTCGACCGTCTTCTGCATTTTGCCCAATACCACGCACCGATTCTCCCACATGCCGTCGCTCTTTGACGGTTGAAGCGCCTCGAGCGGTCTCAACACATGCCACTTGGCCTTGCCTGGATCAATGACCTTGGCGCTCTTCTCTTGAGGCGATAGATGCGTACCGTAAAACAGCGCTTCACGACCGAACGTCCCAAGCGCCTCCAGGAAGACCGCGTGTCCAATGACGAAATTCTCACGCACATCCGAGGCAGCGATCTTGCCGGAAACCATATTGCCCCACTGGGGGATGTACTTCTCACAACCTTCGAGGAACTCACGCACAAGATCGGCGCAGTCCATTAGCTCATCATCACTCAGGCCAGTGATAGTTTTCTCACTGAGCCCCGTAAGCAGTGTCACGAATTTTTTGAAGGCAATCAGGCTCCAGAGCTTGGACGAACGCATGCCCGGAGTACCGTTCTCGAAGTCGATCTTGCGCTTGATCGCAGGAAGCTGTGTGAGGAGATCCTGGAGCCAGGTGTTGTATGGATTGCGATGATCATACAGCGCATTGATCGCGCTGGACGGCTTCACCGCCTTGCTGTTGATGTCAGCAAAGATCTGTTGAGAGCGCTGCAGGCCTTGGTCAAAGTGAATCTGTACCGGCGCCGTTTCATGGCGCAGCGTCTCGTCGTTGCGCAGTGCCATTTCGATAGCCAGGCGCCGGTGCTGCCCATCATTGATCAGCATGGTGGCGCTCATGGGAATGTGTAGCGTGCCCAAGGGAGCACGCTTCTTTGGCGATCACTGCGTCGTACATTCCAGCCTCCGATTACCTGGTGAGAATGCACAAATGATAATATGCGTACGTACGTATGTACATACTTTTATGTGAAGGCAATGGCGCGGCGGCATAGCTAACACATATATGTATTAGGCTAAGTTTCTTCTACTGCGCTACCGTGCGCGTCTTCAAGCACTTCAACCGGTCACATCCAGCCTGGAAGCAGCGATGCCCAAATATTCCAAGATCGAACCCTACGACTGGCTTCTTGGCCAATGCTACGACCGCATTGTGGCCTACCTGGCGGGCACGACTACTAATGCGGTCCAGATCCGTCGGGCCAATAAAGGCATCCCACCATATGCGGACGACAAAACGATCAGCAAACCCTATGACCCGCTCTTGGGCACTATGTCGGACGTAGCCCTGGCAAAAATATTCTGCGTCACTGCGTACGAAATTGGCCGCCGGCGACGGCTATTGAAAGTGGATATTTACGAACCCCGCCAAGGGCAAAAGCTGGAAGATTTCGATCATCTTCTCCCGACCACAAGTAACGCGGAGATTGCACGCCGCGCAGGCTGCTCCAGACAAGCTGTCGCCCAGCGCCGCAAGAGACTGATCGTGTGAAGCCTGTCCTCCCTAGCGCGACGGTTGCCCATTTATAGCCTAAAACATATATGTTTTAGGCTAACTAACGCATCTATTTATTAGGCTCCTGAATTTCCTTGGAGCTCTTTGACCGCGGCCTCGACGCGGTCGACGTACTCTTCCTTGTGGCGCTCACGGATCACCGTCATCTCGTATATGAGCAAACTCACCTGCGGAGACAGCTGCGCTTCAATACTGGCCATGTCTTCCTGGACCACGCCAGATTTTTGCGCTGCGGTACGGCCAGGCGTACCAAAGAAAGTTAGCGCCTTTCGGAAATCTACCCCACGGCCGATTAGCCGTTCACACACGTGCTCAGCAACTGTAGGGGTGATGTCCAAGCCAGCATCACGAGCAATCACCAGCTCGGAAAACACTAATCCTCGCTTGCACCGCTTGTGCGCTGCAGCAACCCGTGCGCCGCATCGACCAGCCATAGACCTGGGATCCCCTACCCCAAGCGTCAGCATGTTCATAAACGCATCAAGAAGCTCGGCATACGCGGCCTCTATCTCCTCTTCATAGATCTGTAACAGCCTTTCTTTTTCGAGCACTTGCATAGTTTTGCCCTAACTAAAGCATATATCTGTTAGGGTACTATAGGCGGAAATCTCAGGGACTGTCAGCTCCTGGAAACGCCTTTTGTCTAACCGACGCTAGTCGCGCAGCGATTGCTGGATTACTGTATATGCAAACAGTAATTGCTGGTGTCTTTTATGAATGCCCTCACGCCGTATCCACTGGCGCCGTCGACGCAGCTGCTCCAAGTCTTGGCTGGTACTGCAGCGGGCGGTTTCCCAAGCCCCGCGGCTGACTACTACGAAGCCCCTCTGTCCCTGGATGAGCGCATGAATATTCGTGCTCCTCACGTCTGGATCGTCCAGGTTGAAGGTGACAGCATGCGCGACGCCGGCATCTTCGATGGTAGCCTCCTGGTAGTCGACCGATCAATTTCTCCGACTGCCGGCCATATCGTACTAGCTTACGTCGACAATCAACCTCTAGTGAAGCGGCTGGCCAGGTCAGCTGCAGGGTGGGTATTGGAGTCGGCAAATCCAGCGTACAAGAGCATCGCTCCCAGCGAATATGGCACCATTGAAGTGTTCGGCGTCGTGACATGGGACCTGACGCCCCATGCACACTAATCATCAGCCTATCTTCGGCCTGGTGGACGTCAACTCGTTCTACTGCAGCTGTGAACGCATTTTCAGACCAGAGCTGCGACAGCGCCCAGTCGTCGTATTGTCCAACTCGGACGGCTGCATCGTGGCACGTACCCCTGAAGCGAAAGCGCTCGGTCTGAAAATGGGAGATCCCTATTTCAAGGTGCGCTCGTTTCTGGAGCGGCATGGCGTCGCCGTGTTCAGCAGTAATTACACCCTCTACGGGGAATTGAGTCATCGATGCGGTGTCGCCATCGCGTCGTTGGTGCCGGACTGGGAGCGATACTCCATCGATGAGCTGTTTGTTCGACTGGACGGGCTACCTGAGCCGATCGCTGATGTTGGCAGGGCCATTCAAACCCGCGTGCTGCAGTGGACAGCGCTGCCGGTCGGCATTGGCATCGGTCACACGAAGACCCTAGCCAAGGCTGCGCAGCACGCCTCAAAGGTTTGGCGGGAAAGAACTGGCGGCGTCGTCGACCTGCGCAAGCCGGAAGCCGTTGAATGGCTGCTCAGACGCATGCCGGTCGATGAGGTATGGGGCATTGGCAGACGCATGCGGGAAAACCTCGCAAGCGACGGTATCAGCACAGCTTGGGAGCTCTCCCGGGCGGACGCCAGGGCCATGGGACGCAAATACAGCGTAGTGCTTGAACGTACGATACGTGAGCTGCAGGGCGAGTCCTGCATGGACCTGGAGCAATCCGTAGCGCCCAAGCAATCGATCTGCTCAAGCAAAATGTTCGGTCAGCGCGTCCATACGCTCAAAGGCCTACAGGAGGCCTTGGCGACATACATACACCGTGCCGCCGAGAAGCTGCGCATGCAGCGCTCGCTGTGCGGGGCCATGCGGATAGGCATCCAGACTTCGTTTCACGGGGACGGGGCGAAGTATGCGAACGCGGCAACGTGCATACCGCCCTACCCTACCGACGATGTACGCCAGTTGACCAAATGCGCCCTGCAGGCGGTCGAGCAGATCTACCGGCCAGGTTTCGCGTACAGCAAGGCCGAAGTCTTGCTGATGGATCTGCGCAAGCGAGGGGAGTTCACGCAGGACCTTTTCAGCCCGAGCCAGCCTGAGCGCTCCGACGCACTCATGGCTGCCATGGATCGGATCAATCGTCGGTGGGGGCATGACTGCTTGCGCACTGCTGCCGTTCCGCTGACGCCGGACTGGGGTATGCGCCGGGCTCTGCTAAGCCCCAGTTATATGACCAGCTGGGACCAACTTTGGAAGGTCGGATGCCGGTGACAAAAAAAGCATCCTCAAGGCATGCGGGGGAGATAAAACAAAGCCCGCACAGACAGGCTTGAAGGTAATATGCCACCACAATGACTCGGGGGCCGCGTGACAGGAATTCTTAAACTCAAGCCGAACCAGCTGATCGAGCACCCGAATGGGGGCCATGTGTTCGGCGTGATTCCGGAGATTGTCCGTCTGGGCGCTGCTGAAGCTTCCGTCTACCTGAAGGCCGGCCTGCACCGGATGAGGCCCGGACAGCCCGCCGCTGGCTACGGTGTCAAGCACATCTGGGAAGGCAAGAAAAAGGAGCTGCGCAGTCGAGGCTGCACCAAGGCTGACGATGTGCCGCTGTTCGTGGCGAATCTCATTGTCCTGGGCGCAGAGCTTTACCATGATTCCGCGCATCCTCGAGCGGCGATGAATCGCATCACGATCCTGCGCACGCAGGATGGGACATTGCTGCTGGAGCCGCTGATGGATCGCAACCTGGGGTTTCACTATTCAGTGGTCACCTGGACGCCGCGCACCAAGCCCATGGGCATTCAGGTTGGCACCATTGCCAAAAACCGGGCATGAAAAAAGCGGCCCGAGGGCCGCTTTCTTCTTGGTTCGAGAGGCTATAGTCGCAGCGATTCTTTAGCTTTGAGGCTCGTTTCCGTGTCTCTTGGGTCAGAATCCAATCGAGTCAAGCAGCCATACGAAGGTGGCCTATCGATTGTCCCTACGTCAGTGAGTACCAGTTTCACTGCTGCCGAAAGTCCGGGGGGCCAATACTGGACAGCCAAGCCCGGAAATGCGCGTTTGCAGTCCTCAAGACAAACTCTACCAACCCCTGAGCGATTATTCAACGGATAGTTGAATAGGGGCCAGGTTAAATGCGAAACGGCAGACCCTAAAGGCTAGAACGGCAAATCGTCATCAAAGTTATCAAAGTCAGGCTCCGGTTGGGGTGCTGGTTGGTCGGGAGCCCGGCGCGGCGGCTGACGTGGTGTTTGCTGGTGGCCAGCCTGGTAATGCTGATCGCCGCCCTGCTGTTGGCCTTGCGGACGGCCACCGAGCAGCTGCATGGTGCCGTTGATGTCGACAATGATCTCGGTGGTGTAGCGTTTGATGCCGTCCTTTTCCCACTCCCGGGTCTGCAGTTTGCCTTCTATATAAACCTGCGAACCCTTGCGCAGATATTCTCCGGCGATTTCGGCTACCTTACCGAACAGCGACACACGGTGCCACTCGGTACGCTCGACCTTTTGGCCCGACTGCTTGTCATTCCACTGCTCGCTGGTAGCCAAGCTAAGGTTGGTGACGGCGTTGCCATTAGGCAGGTAGCGGACTTCGGGATCCTGGCCACAGGTGCCGACCAGAATGACTTTGTTTACTCCTCGAGCCATGATGTCTCTCCTCTTCTCGACACGACCTCGTGCCAATTACTGTTGGTAGAGCCGGTGGTAGACGGGGTGACTTGTCGCGCTGGATAGCACCGGCCAGCAAGCCACCTGGCGCGCTAGGCCTCGGACTCTTGGTGCCGCCATTTCAAATAAGTCTCGACGCGACTGAATCCAGCAGCTGCGGCATTACGCTCAAGCAACCAGAAATTCTCACCTTCATAGACGAACTCGCGGCAATCCTCGTCGACGCGCCATAGCTCGTCCGCGATCGGCTTTTCCTTCGCCATTTCGCGTTCGAATTCTGCTTCCATAGCGGCTTCAAGCTCCGGATCGATAGGTTCGTCTGGGTCGAAGTCTTCGTGGTAATACTCACCTGGGTGATCTTGCTGTTCCCATTCCTTGTTTGCCCAAGCGCGTTTGATGTCGTCATCAGAGTACCCTCCATACACCATGGAACTGACCAGATAAGCCAGGACGCCCTGGGGGAATTCTGCCGCTTCGAGCTCGAGGAGTTTTTGCACATCGGCGGCGGCGTCGTCTTCAACGCTGTTGATGTAGCGCTCCAACTCGGCGTCTTCCGCTTTTCGTTTTTCATGCGCATCACGCGCACGCTCAGTAACAGCCTGTTGATCGATGCGCGCCTGCTCCCGAACCGCCTCCCAGTTCGGCGGCTCGGGGCATGCACCTGTCTGAACCAATGAAGCGTTGATGATATTCAGCAACGCCATGCTTTGCTCTGGAACGGCTTCGGTGACAATAGGATCTGCCGACACGTCCTCAATGACCGGGGAAAGTCCGCGCTTCATACGGCCGCTGCCTACTCGGTCGACGAGATATCGCTCGCTCCATGCCCTGCCCCGGCTTTTCTGCCCTTCCCGCTCCAAGCTCATGGTGTATTTCATGAGCCATTTGTGCATGAACCGCTGACGCTCGGGGGCCATTCGGATCGAGATATCGTGGTAACGCTGATAGAAGGCCTCATCATGGCCACATGCGATGCTGTCGCCCTGGTGAGCAACTTCGTGTTCGACCAGGCCGAAGATGTAAGCAACTGTCTCTAGTGGCTTGCTATTGAGCCGTTTGACAATATCGCTACCGATAGCCAAGTAGGTTCGCCCATCTGTCCAAGCCTCAGCAGTGTTCGATTCACCCAGCAGGATTTGCATCCGCTTTTCGCCGTGGCGAAGGGTTCCATCCCTGTATCGTTCTGCCCCAATACATGCGCCGGCATAGTGCTGGAGGCACCACCGCAGCGCTGTCCACGCTCTGCGCGTCTCCTTGTCCAGCGTTTGGCGGTCGTCAACGATCTGCGTTCTTTCGATGAAGGCATTTCGGAACGTGGAATATGCGGCCAGAGATGGCGCATCGAGCGCTTTTCCACGCCAGAACCATGGAGCACGTTCGCCGCGTTCTTCGAAGGCCTGTGCTGCCTCACTGACGTTGCAAAGGGCGCGATCAAGCGCTTCCTCGAAATCGATGTGATTGTGGCAGCCGAACCGTTCCAAGGTCTTAGGGTGGACAATTTGAATCAGACCTTCACGAGCAATAGCCTCGCCCTTGGGAATATCGTCCCCATGCTCGATCAGGGTGTATGTTCCCTTGTGCCAGTTGAATGCCTTGAGTCGGAACTCCATCAGCGTGATGTGCCGCTTGCCAGGGAGCAGCGTGATCACCTCCTCCTTTGCAAACACTTCACAGATATTCTCGTCACCGCTGAGCAACGATCGCGCCGATTTTTCCCGACGGGCTTCGGTCTTACGGTGATCCCCTAGCTTTGCCGATACAGCCTCGGCCAGGCGCCTGAACTCTTTGGCGATCGGTTTCCATACGGGGCAGGTTTTGCGCAGGATTTCTGTGCGGGAAACGTTAAGGTTGATAGCCTTTTTCGAGACGATCAGGCCTCCAGCTCCCCAGACATGAGAAGAATCATGTCGAATCAGCACACCTTGGTTGTAGATCGAGACGGGGCCTTCTTCTTTGGCCCGGTAGTAAGCAAAGTCGTCCTCGAAATCCCATTTTTCACTTGCCGGATTGCGCGTAATGACACGCCCGTTCAGCTCAACGCTAATGGGCGTGTAACGAACCAAATCGCGTATCTCCTGCACCGCAGACATCAGCTCAAGGTCATTGAGGGCTTCGTACCAGGTGCCGGTGATACTGCACCCGTTAGACGGTTCCTGGAGATCCTCAAGCTCGTAGCTGTACCCCATGACCCGAGTATCAACCTGCATCGACCAGCGATTGGATACCCACTCAGTCCTGGCATGCGCCATGATTTGGCCGCGCCCCAGACGGAACCGCCCGTAAGTCGCATCGCCTTCTTGATGCGGCGTGCCGAATCGGCCGAAGTAGCGCACAACATCCTCACGGCTCGCAAAACCGGTACCGTCGTCGACGCAATCGAATCCAGCCTTGGTCATGGTGAGCCTCACCGTGGTGGCCTTTGCGTCAACCGAGTTCATGATCAACTCGATCACTGCCTTGCCGATGGAACCGGCCTGGCTGTAGATGATGTGATGAATGATCTGCGGGTCAAGCTCAAAAGGTAGAAGCACGAGGCACCTCCTTCATGGGTTTCGAAATGGTTGCAAAGCACATCTCAGCGCATACGGCGGCGAGGACGATCCGGGGTTTCACACCCAGCCCTCACCTGTTGCGCGATCCATTCGATTTGGGGTGTGTCCAGTCCGAACCGCTGGGCGTAATCGTCCCGGTGCTGGTCGAGATCTTTGGCAAACTCTTCCGAATTGAAGTCTCGGCCTACACCCCGCAGGAACCGGCCGGCACCTTCTCTGCCTTTGTAGGTGGGATGAGAGCCATCCAGGATCAATTTCACTTCCTGGAGCAATTCGTCGTGGTTGAAGGTTTCAAGTGACATATTGCTAATTCCGTATAATGTCTTGAATACAGAATATAGCATACAAAAAAAGGCCTGTGCCCTGCCCTTTCGCACTCTGTAAAAACAGCCATTCAGGCTGTTGCTAGTAGCAACATTCAGCTGTTGCTACTAGCAACACTTGGAAAGATCCGCCCGGCGCACTAGGCGGATCAGGCGTCTACCTAGATCAGCATTGCCAATTGCCCGGTGGACTCGACCACCGAAAAGGACTTTTCGACCAGAAGGTCACTCAACAGCTTGGTCACGGCATCGTCATCGCAGTCATAGTAGGCATCGTCCAAGAGGTTGGAGAGATCTTGAAGCTTCAAACCGTTCTCAATGGCCATCGATAGGAGCCGAGGATCGATGCGGTCATATTTCCCGGCAATTTCCAAGGCTGGATGGTGATAGGCGTTGTTGGCCATGAAGAAGGCGTAAGCAAATCCTGCTGGTGTCACGCTACGTGCATTCTTCGTGGCCAGGCTGCTCCCACCGTACTGCGTGTGCATTTTTGAGCCCTCGGTGGGATGGACAGGTGCAACGGGTAAGTCTGCGTTGAAGCGGCCCCATATGAGGGTTTTCTTCGTGTAAGGCTCGCCGAGATCGCAGGGGTTGAAGCTGAGGCGCCACGGTGGAAGACCAGCTAGCTTCTCGATTCGACCTACTGGATTTTCAATCGCCCAGATCGACGGCCGATAATACTCGACCAGTCGCAGAGTCTGATGAACCAGCTCTATTGAGGCCGCAGTGCGCCCATCGAGATCCTTGGCTGCAAAGTGCCTTGCCCCTGAGTTCGCAAAATCAGTGCAAGGGCAAGCTGCGATGATCGCGTACACCTCTGCCCCTTCGAAGTCGCCGAAGTACTCCATGAAGAACTCAACGTCGAATTTGCTGACGTCACCCAGCTCTGGGTTGTCTTGAATATCAAACCGGTATACCTGGTAGCCGGCCTCAACCCAAGGGTCAGACCATTGCCCGCTCTTATCAAACAGCGACAGCACAACTTTATCGCTGTTATCGCCCGTCGAACCTTGAGACACAGCCTCTTGTCTCCAGGTGCTGATGACATCAGCAGCATCGTCCAGGGACAGCATGCCGTGAGTCCGAGCCTTGGCGCTGAGTCGGATAACCTCTCTTGCCAAAGGGGCTGTGAATAGGCGATGAACGCCCTCCTCCGACATTTGCTGAAGAACTGAAGCATATGGGGTCACAAATTGGCTCACTGGAATTGGTGTGAGTGAGCGCTGATGCTCTGGGGCACTGCTTGGGGAAGATCGGACGGGAGAAAAACCATTCATGCTCTTGCTCCTAGACTGGTGGGCCTGCAGGGGAGGTAGCCGCCTCGCCTGCAGGATGTCTAACACAAGAACATTTTACACGTACGTACGTACGCATTCAATGATATTAATGCGAGTATGCCACGCTGGCCCGAGTTACATTGTCTGGTACTTTTCCATGTGGCTAAGCACTACTTGTCTATCAGCATGCACCAACGAGCACGCGGTAAAATCCCCCTCCCACACAGCGGTCGCCCATGTTCCATCAAGCCCTGCTTGCCAGAATGCACCCCACTCGCCGCTTGGCAGCTCTAGCAAGAGCCAGTCTGGAAACGGACATTGCCTAGCCAGGCTCAGAACGTACCTGACGTGATGTGGTTCACTAGGCATTCCCATGCGTTTCGCTCCGTTAGCTGATTGAACCCACCCCGATCGGGGCGGGCTTGGCCATGCTCAATTTCGCGTGCCTTGTGTCGCAAATTCAGAAGCATCAATCGAATCAAGGAAAGCTGCGAGCTTGTCCATGATTTTCTGAGGGTCCACTTCCTTATCGATCTTGAATTCAAGCTTGCGCCCATTCAAACGAACTGAGCCAACCCCTTGCAGCTTCCGAGGTTCTGCCATCATGGGCTTAGGACCGCTACAAGCAGCAAGCTTCTGCCCAATCATGCGAAGCGCGGCCTCCTGGCCAGTCCCCTTCTCGGCCATTTGAATCACAATGCGATGGACGATGTTCACATCCGCCTTTGAATGCTCTACAAACTTTTTCGCATAGTTCGCTGTAATCAAGTGGGGTTTGGTGTCCAGAATTTCCTTGATCTGTTCGGGCAGCTGAATAAGGTCAAGGCAGCGGTTCACGACTGTGTGATCTACACCAAGGCGTCGAGCCAATGCCCGCTGGCTTTTATCAGCGCCTTTCAGCATGTATCGCTGATAACTCACAGCTTTTTCGTAATCAGTGAGCTCATTTTGGAGGTTGTCGGTGATTGCCAAAAGCATCGCCATGTCGTCTGACATTGGCTTTACATGAGCCATGATTTTGTCGCGACCCAGCATTTTGTGAGCCCGCCATCGGCATTCACCGCCGATAAGCTCGAAACGCTCCCCTACAGGCCGGATTGTAATCGGTTTACCCAGGCCCACAGAGTCAATCGAGCCAGCGAGCTCTTCAAGCTTGGCTTGATCGAAGAACATCCTTGGCTGATACGGCGAGGGATCGATCTGCTCAACCAGGACCTCCTCGAGCCATTCGTCCTTGAGTATGAGTTGACCTTCTTGAGCGCCTTGAGCAATGAGATGCTTGTTATCAGTCTCATGCTCAGATCCCATGGCCTGCTGGAGCATCGCCGCCCTGCTGCCACGGCTACCTGTGGTTGGCGGCATTTCCGTAGGCTTGCGCAGTGATGCCATTGCCGTGCTTGGCTTGCCTGGGTAGTCGGTGGATTTCATTAATCACCCTCCTGTGTTGCTACTAGCAACACTCCAATCTGCTGTTGCTACTAGCAACAAAATCGTTGCGTGTTGCTAGTAGCAACACCTTTGAGAATATGAGCCCTGTTGCTAGTAGCAACACTCACTCTTGGGGCTGAGCAGCAACACGGCGGATCTTCTCCAGAACCTCGGCATGCACTGCGCGAGCGTTGTCGATGGTGTCCCGATTAGCACCCTTCCAGAACATCAGGGGGACACCGTCATCGAGGGAGTTCACATAGTCTGCAGAGTGATAAATCTTTTCCTCTGTCACGCGACCTGGGAAAAGCTGGTTCAGTCTGTACAGGTTGTTCAACATCCGAGGACGCCCCTTTGCAAACATGGTCGGCACAGCTACCAGTTCAGGGGCGAAACCGTATTCGCGTGCGAAACCAGCGCACCAGTCATGCAGTCGCAAGATCGCCTTGAATGAGAATTTGTCCATTCGAACTGGGCTCATGAGCAGATCGCTTGCCGCTACCGAGTTCTTGGTCAGGCGCGAGCCTGCGGGGGCGTTATCGAAAATGAT
The DNA here is from genome assembly GCF_003205245.1 of Pseudomonas sp. MB-090624. NCBI lineage: Bacteria > Pseudomonadati > Pseudomonadota > Gammaproteobacteria > Pseudomonadales > Pseudomonadaceae > Pseudomonas > Pseudomonas sp. MB-090624. Next base: position 45,473 of record NZ_QJRK01000012.1, read on the forward strand.
GACGTCGTATTGCGATAGGTCGCAGCCTGAAATCTTGCCGGCTTTACCATCTTCAACCCACTTCGCGTACCACATATCCGAATTATTGGCTGCGTCCAACGCCACGCCCAGGTCTTCTAGCGATGCGTCGGCTGGGATCAGGTGGGGGCCATTTTCACCAAAGGGTTTCTTGATGACTTCATCAAGCGTTTTGGGTTGGAACGAACGCATGCGAAGCATTGGGCTGATCAAGTGGCCGAGGTGACCATCAACGATGCGGTCAGCAGGAATTCCAAGCTCCTGCAGATCTTCTGGAGTAGCGTCCGGGTCGTAGCCGAGCATGCTCGACGTATCACCCTGGGGATCATTGTCGACCAAAAGAACGCGCAACCCGGCGAGAGAACAGGTAATGGCCTGGCCGACCGCTGTGGTGGTTTTGTTGGTGCCACCCTTCGAGATGTAGGTGGACATGACCACCTGGCGCGCCAAGCCCTTCAAGTGACCAAGTTCACGGCGAAGTGCTGCCAAATCGAAAAGGTCCGATGGCGTATAAACCCGGGAGGTCACGGTTCCGCGCGGCACACGACGGATCTCGATGTTGTTCGATTCTTCGATGTCTTTCAGGCGCCGAGTCGTAAGGCCAAAGCAGTCCGCGGCGAAACGGGGCGTGAAAAACAACTCATTGAAATCCACGTAGGTTGCAACATCTTCGACCATTTCCACATTCGAGTTCATAGCACTTCTCCGTTTTGCTGTTGCATTCAGTATAGATCCTGAACTCCTGTTGTAAACCGTGGAATTCAGGTTATTTTAATTTTTTAGCCTGATAACCTGAATCTTTTGGCCGATTGTGTTGCTAGTAGCAACGATATGAGCGGCCCAAGCACTCGCGCAGGCGCCTACGCCGCAGCAAGCGAAGGCTGAGAGCATCTGAAAGGGGAGGGGGAGGGGATTTGTGGCAAAAAGGCGCTAAGCAGGGCTCATTGCGAACCCGCTTTGAGGGGTTACTTCGTGGGTGGAGTTGACTCGATGCCCCACATCATCTCAAGTGCCTGCTCGATCAGGAATGACATAGCAGTGTTTTGTTCGAATGCCTGCTTGCGAAGGCGCTCATGGTAGTCGTCGCGCATGGTGATCGTTTTGGCGCTCCGCTTAGGTTGCGAAGGTGCTGGCGCAGCGTCTTTACGTGATGCCATGAACAGGCCCCCATATGGATTGAAGTCGCGACAATGATAAACCGTTTGCTTATTTATAGATACGTACGCACGTACAATGCGTACGCATCATTTAAGCCCCTTACTGCTGCTCAACCAACCTCGCACCGCGGCCGTCATTGGCGCCACGCTTCAAGTCGGACAGCTGTTGGATAGTGTCCTGGAGGTTGCGCAAGACATATGCAGGAAAGCCTGGTTTACCCTCGGAATGACGCACTTTCAGATCGTCGATGTGGTCACTATCGAATCCCAAACGAGTAAGGCCCAAATCATCGCCCTCTACTAGGGCACGATTCGCGGAGATCATTACTGAATGGGCTTCTTCCAGTTTTTTGATTTCATCATCGATGTGGAGGGTATCGTCGCGATCAACGGACCATAGCGAAATGCGCTTCATGATATTGCTCCTAGACGCTTGGTTAGCCTGGTAGCCGCCAGGCACAACTCGGTGGGTTTCCTTACACACACTATACGTATGTACGTACGCATACAACACTATTTGTCGGCGATATACGACGACTCGGCTAGTTTTTCTATCGGGTGTCGCGGTTTGCTGAGACATTTAGCTGGAGCCGACGCCTCCGTGCGCACTCTTTTGAGCAGCCAGCAAGATCAGCCAAGGCCTGGTCAGACATCGCCCCCTGCAAATGGTCGAAGTTAGCGATTGCTGATCGCTTGAAGGTGGGCTTCTCCAGTTGCTTCATACGCTTGATGACGAAGTAGGCCGATACGCCAGCGAGCTCGGCGATTTCAGCCACAGGGCGCTTTGCTAGAAGATATTGATACTTGAGAAGGGCAGGGGGGGTGGACTCGGCGAGGGCAAATCGTTCTTTGCCAATCTTGAGCCTGCGCCGCCGAACAGCTTCCGTGCTGCAGTCAGCTAATTCAGCAATGGCCTGGTCAGTCCGTTCCCCCATCAAATGATCGTATTGCTCAAGCCTAGATCGCGCCGGCATTCAACCCTCCATGTCTCGCTTTTCAAGCGCAGCGAACCAATCCAATTCCCCTTTGGCAGCCAGCTCCTCGAGGAGCGATTGCTCATCGCGCGTGTAGAACACGATCCGATGAGGCTTCACACTGGTATCCAACCCCATGTGATAGTCCGGCAACAGGTCTCGCTGAATAATCTTGCGGATCTCCGCTCTGTAATGGGTGAGGCTCTGTTTTGAGCCACATTTTTGCTGCAGCGCAACAATGTCCGCGGCCCAAATCATCTTGCTACCCAAGTGCTTACGAGCGAGTTCATATAACCGCCGTTCAAGAGGCATCCGCAGCCCAAAGTAGCGCCGATCAATGCTCATCACTTCAAAATGCAGGAAGGCGTTGTAGATCCACTCTGACAGCACGACTTCGCATTCCAACACGCCTTTGCCATTGGATGCGGTCTTGGTGACGGTGTAGTCCTCGATCCAGCCAAATCCCTTGGTCTGCTCTTGACCACCAGTAACGATATTGGTTTCGAGCTGAGTCCCTTTTAATCGCCGAAGCATGTCCAGGACGTTCGAATACGCGTTTCCACCAGGATCGCGGGATGTACCTGTCAAAAAATCGTATGTGTCGAACTTAACGCGCTTGGAAATTGGCATCCCTGCTTTGCGTGCCTCGATGATCTGCGATCCGAGGAACAGCAATAGGTCTTTGTCGAAAACGGTGGCGGCACCGATCACTGGCGGGATGATGCGTACCCGCTTGTTCGTTCCGGGCTGGCTGTACTCACGAACGCTCGTATCTGGTTTGGTCGACAAGCTGAAAAGCGGAAACTCCATGCTGGCCAGGTCATCCTTAACTGGCCATTCAACAATGTTCGCCTGGAACATGTCGGTCTGTACGTAGGGTACTACGTTCGCTTTTCGACCTCTCTTGAGAGGCTTATCATCTTCCGCTGCCATATCGGCCATCTTCATCTCGATCATTACGCGTTCCCGCCATTGTACACAGGTAGATAGCAACGCTTGTGCAGCTGCCGACTCACCCTGTGTATCAGTTTTGTGCAGGCCTCATCCGAGGCCAATACGGTTCGTATTTCACCGACACCGTGCTCTCCAGAGATTCCCCAGTTCCGCATTGCCACGGTGTGACCAATCAGATCGACGAGGATCCGCAGCTCGTAGAAACGCGCACCACGTTCCCATCTAGCGTAATAGGGTCGGTTGAGGTACCTGGTTGCAGTCGTTATCATGTGCGAACCCAGACGCTCCTAGACGAGTTCATTTCTGGTAGAAGCCCGGAACCGGTAGCCGCCGACCGGGCTTCGCTCTGCTTACGGCAAGACTTTATCGTCGTAGAGCATGACCATCTCAGCCATTACACACAGCTCCCCCTGCACCTTGGCCATTAAGCCGCGGCAATCGCCTCGCTCCAGGACACCTGCATCCCACAATTTGCACAGCTCCGCATAGCTGTAAGTCTGCATCGGCCAGTCACAATGCCGAACGAACGTCCAACCATGGCTATCCCGAAACTCACGGGAATATGAAGCGCCCATGATCACAAATTGTCGGCCATTAACCTTCACCGTTGGAACAGTCGGGACCTTGTCGCCCGCCTCTGCGAACGCTGCAGGGCAAACAGCACCATCCCAGCGGTGAGAGTCAAGCTTATGCAGGTGGACAACGTCACGATGACTGGCCCGAAAGAAACTCGACTCCCACGGTACGAACTCACACCAGCAACGCTGTTCAGCGCTTTTCAGCCAGGCCTGCACGACTATTGAGCCGACGCCAGGAACATGGATGCCCAAGGTTTGCGAGCGCGGTGCGCGGCGCTGCTTGAAACGGCAACCATTCACACCACCAGCGTCTGCAAGGAATGACAAATCCGCCCATTGGTCCATGGACACAGGCAATGCCGATCGCCACATAAACGAGCCAGTTTGAACGGTGTCGGTACCGCAGCGCTTTTCCTGAAGCAATGCTTGAAGACATGATTCGATGCTCTGCTCGAACAGCGGTCGGACTTCGGCGGGTACGTCATGCAATCGGGCAGCTGCAGTGTCAAGCATCGCCTTATAGGCATCATGGGTATATTCAGGCGAGCACCAGCTCTCGCTACCGCCGAAAGCAGCTTCAGCGACAGTTTCATCAAAACTCAAGCCCATTTGCACAGGATTCATCTTCTGCACTCCTAGAGAAATTCAACCCGGTAGCCGCCGGGGAAGCAGGAACGCTTCAAAACAAAGAATAACATACGTACGTACGTACGCAAAGAGCAAATAGATTTCACCACGGACACCTGGTGCAAACGCAGTTGATATCAACTTAGGTAGTTGAATTTCGGGTCCAGCTCGGGGCTGGTAAGAGGAGGGGAGGGAGGGAGGAGGGGTCGGTCAGTGCCTGAAACCCCGAGGGCCGATTGCGCGGCCCCTTTTTCATCATTCAGCCTTAGCCTTGGCCTTCACCGGCAGAGTCTGGTTATGGTGATAGGCGGGCATCCAGCGGGTAAGCAGCTTGATCCCATGGAAAGAGCTGCCTTGGCCACTGATCACAAATGCAACTGGATCCGCCCCCTTGGGGACGCGTCGACCTTCCTTCTTCCAATACCCCGCGGTTTTGACGTCATCAGGTTGTAGTGGCCAGCACGATACATCAGGTTTGCAGTCGTAATGCGGGAGCCCGGGATGCTCGGCTTCTTCGGTCGTCAACCGTTCAATGATTGCTGCTGAACGAGTCATAAAAACCTCCATCAACAAGGGTTTCCAATTCGCTACCCGCGTGCAGGTAACGGGTGATCGGGTCGCTTCGGAGTCACGCACGGCGATGCGGGGTGATTTGGGTTAGCCGCTATCGCCGCGCACTCCGCCTCATACGCAGCCTGGTCAGCTGTCTTTTCGTACCTCTGCTGCCCATATCCGACGATGAGGAACGTGCCGATCAGGATCAACTTTGTAGACGTTTTCATGCTGTGTTCACTTCCCTGTAAGTCCATTTTTCAAGGTCGCCTTCCGGGCATCCTTACTTGGGTTCATCAGGTTTGCCGGCAGAAGGCTTCTCCGTCGCACTGCTATGCCGGCTTTTGGTCGGGCTCAAGCGAGTCATAAGCTCGCTGTTCTGCCGCAGCACCTCTTGGAGGGGGAACCGCAGAATTCGGAAAAAATCGTACGCTAAGCTAACGGTGTTCTCGTGACAGCTCTTTGACTAGGCTTTCTAAGGGGTCGTCTCAGAAAACGGAAAATAAAGCACGCTAAGGCATAGCCGAACCTGCCAAGCTTGCTCCACCCTGTAGTGACGCGATCAGCGGGCAGGAAACGTTCCCCCTTCGCGCATGGCAGGCGCACACCAACTCAGACAGCACGGCCTCCATGCGCGCCAGGTCAGCCATTTTCTCGCGCACGTCCTTGAGCTTGTGCTCGGCCAGACTGCTGGCTTCCTCGCAATGGGTGCCATCCTCCAGCCGCAGCAGCTCGGCGATCTCATCCAGGCTGAAGCCCAGCCGCTGGGCTGATTTCACGAAGCGCACCCGCGTTACATCCGCCTCGCCATAGCGGCGGATGCTGCCATAGGGCTTGTCAGGCTCCAGCAACAAGCCCTTGCGCTGATAGAAACGGATGGTCTCCACATTGACCCCGGCCGCCTTGGCGAAAACGCCAATGGTCAGGTTCTCCAAATTGTTTTCCATATCGCTTGACTCCGTACATGAGTACGGAAGTAAGGTTACGCTATCCAATTTCAATTCGAAAGGACAAGCGCATGTCTGAACCAAAAACCGGGCGCGGCGCGCTCTTCACTGGAGGGCTTGCCGCCATCCTCGCCTCGGCTTGCTGCCTCGGGCCGTTGGTTCTGATCGCCTTGGGGTTCAGCGGCGCTTGGATCGGCAACTTGGCGGTGTTGGAACCCTATCGCCCCATCTTTATCGGCGTGGCGCTGGTGGCGTTGTTCTTCGCCTGGCGGCGCATCTACCGGCAGGCAGCGGCCTGCAAACCGGGTGAGGTCTGCGCGATTCCCCAAGTGCGAGCTACTTACAAGCTCATTTTCTGGATCGTGGCCGCGCTGGTTCTGGTCGCGCTCGGATTTCCCTACGTCATGCCATTTTTCTACTGATCGGAGTTCACCATGAAGAAACTGTTTGCCTCCCTCGCCCTCGCCGCCGTTGTTGCCCCCGTCTGGGCCGCCACCCAGACCGTCACGCTGTCCGTACCGGGCATGACCTGCTCCGCCTGCCCGATCACTGTCAAGAAGGCGATTTCCAAGGTCGAAGGCGTCAGCAAAGTTGACGTGACTTTCGAGACACGCCAAGCGGTCGTCACCTTCGACGATGCCAAGACCAGCGTGCAGAAGCTGACCAAGGCAACCGCAGACGCGGGCTATCCGTCCAGCGTCAAGCAGTGAGTCACTGAAAACGGCACCGCAGCACAACGGACGTCATTGTCTGGCGCCACAAACGATAAAGGATCTGTTGCATGACCCATCTAAAAATCACCGGCATGACTTGCGACTCGTGCGCGGCGCACGTCAAGGAAGCGCTGGAAAAAGTGCCAGGCGTGCAGTCGGCGCTGGTGTCCTATCCGAAGGGCACAGCGCAACTCGCCATCGTGCCGGGCACATCGCCGGACGCGCTGACTGCCGCCGTGGCCGGACTGGGCTACAAGGCAACGCTAGCCGATGCGCCACTGGCGGACAACCGCGTCGGACTGCTCGACAAGGTGCGGGGATGGATGGCCGCCGCCGAAAAGCACAGTGGCAACGAGCCCCCGGTGCAGGTAGCGGTCATTGGCAGCGGTGGAGCCGCGATGGCGGCGGCGCTGAAGGCCGTCGAGCAAGGCGCGCAGGTCACGCTGATCGAGCGCGGCACCATCGGCGGCACCTGCGTCAATGTCGGCTGTGTGCCGTCCAAGATCATGATCCGCGCCGCCCACATCGCCCATCTGCGCCGGGAAAGCCCGTTCGATGGCGGTATTGCGGCAACTGTGCCTACGATTGACCGCAGTAAGCTGCTGGCCCAGCAGCAGGCCCGCGTCGACGAACTGCGGCACGCCAAGTACGAAGGCATCCTGGGCGGTAATCCGGCCATCACCGTTGTGCACGGTGAGGCGCGCTTCAAGGACGACCAGAGCCTTACCGTCCGTTTGAACGAGGGTGGCGAGCGCGTCGTGATGTTCGACCGCTGCCTGGTCGCCACGGGTGCCAGCCCGGCGGTCCCGCCGATTCCGGGGTTGAAAGAGTCACCCTACTGGACTTCCACCGAGGCCCTGGCGAGCGACACCATTCCCGAACGCCTTGCCGTAATCGGCTCGTCGGTGGTGGCGCTGGAGCTGGCGCAAGCCTTTGCCCGGCTGGGCAGCAAGGTCACGGTCCTGGCGCGCAATACCTTGTTCTTCCGTGAAGACCCGGCCATCGGCGAGGCGGTGACAGCCGCTTTCCGTGCCGAGGGCATCGAGGTGCTGGAGCACACGCAAGCCAGCCAGGTCGCCCATATGGACGGTGAATTCGTGCTGACCACCACGCACGGTGAATTGCGCGCCGACAAACTGCTGGTTGCCACCGGTCGGACACCGAACACGCGCAGCCTCGCGCTGGACGCAGCGGGGGTCACTGTCAATGCGCAAGGTGCCATCGTCATCGACCAAGGCATGCGCACGAGCAACCCGAACATCTACGCGGCCGGCGACTGCACCGACCAGCCGCAGTTCGTCTATGTGGCGGCAGCGGCCGGCACCCGTGCCGCGATCAACATGACCGGCGGCGATGCGGCGCTCGACCTGACCGCAATGCCGGCCGTGGTGTTCACCGATCCGCAAGTGGCGACCGTGGGCTACAGCGAGGCGGAAGCCCACCACGACGGGATCGAGACCGACAGCCGCACCTTGACCTTGGACAACGTGCCGCGTGCGCTCGCCAACTTCGACACACGCGGCTTCATCAAGTTGGTTATCGAGGAAGGCAGCCATCGGCTGATCGGCGTACAGGCGGTCGCGCCGGAAGCGGGTGAACTGATCCAGACGGCGGCTCTGGCCATTCGCAACCGCATGACGGTGCAGGAACTGGCCGACCAGTTGTTCCCCTACCTGACGATGGTCGAGGGGTTGAAGCTCGCGGCGCAGACCTTCAACAAGGATGTGAAGCAGCTTTCCTGCTGCGCCGGGTGAGAAAAAGGAGGTGTTCAATGAACGCCTACCCGGTGTCCCGGCTGGCTCTTGATGCCGGGGTGAGCGTGCATATCGTGCGCGACTACCTGCTGCGCGGATTGCTGCGCCCGGTGGCGTGCACACCAGGCGGCTACGGCTTGTTCGATGACGCCGCCTTGCAACGGCTGTGCTTCGTGCGGGCGGCCTTCGAGGCGGGCATCGGCCTCGACGCGCTGGCGCGGCTGTGCCGGGCGCTGGATGCGGCGGACGGCGACGAAGCGGCCGCGCAGCTTGCCCTGCTGCGTCAGTTCGTCGAGCGTCGGCGCGAAGCGTTGGCCGATCTGGAAGTGCAGTTGGCCACCCTGCCGACCGAGCCGGCACAGCACGCGGAGAGTCTGCCATGAACAACCCCGAGCGCTTGCCGTCCGAGACGCACAAACCGATCACCGGCTACCTGTGGGGCGGACTGGCTGTGCTGACTTGCCCCTGCCACCTGCCCATCCTCGCTGTCGTGCTGGCCGGCACAACCGCCGGTGCTTTCCTCGGCGAGCATTGGGTCATCGCGGCGCTCGGTTTGACCGGCCTGTTCCTTCTGTCCCTGTCGCGGGCGTTGCGGGCATTCAGGGAAAGAGAATGAGCGCTTTCCGGCCGGATGGATGGACGACGCCGGAACTGGCCCAAGCGGTCGAGCGCGGGCAGCTTGAACTGCACTACCAGCCCGTCGTCGATCTGCGCAGTGGTGGGATTGTCGGCGCGGAAGCCCTGTTGCGCTGGCGTCATCCGACGCTTGGACTATTGCCACCGGGCCAGTTCCTGCCCGTGGTCGAATCGTCCGGCCTGATGCCTGAAATCGGCGCTTGGGTGCTGGGCGAAGCCTGCCGCCAGATGCGTGACTGGCGAATGCTGGCATGGCGACCGTTCCGGCTGGCCGTCAATGCTTCGGCGAGCCAAGTGGGACCGGACTTCGACGGGTGGGTAAAGGGCGTGCTGGCTGATGCCGAGTTGCCCGCCGAGTATCTCGAAATCGAGCTGACCGAATCGGTCGCGTTTGGTGATCCGGCGATCTTCCCCGCCCTGGACGCCTTGCGGCAGATCGGTGTGCGCTTCGCCGCCGATGACTTCGGGACGGGGTATTCCTGTCTGCAACATCTGAAGTGCTGCCCAATCAGCACGCTCAAGATCGACCAATCGTTTGTCGCCGGGCTCGCCAACGACCGCCGCGACCAAACCATCGTGCACACCGTGATTCAGCTTGCGCACGGGCTGGGCATGGATGTGGTGGCTGAAGGCGTGGAAACATCGGCGAGTCTTGATCTATTGCGACAAGCGGACTGCGACACAGGACAAGGCTTCCTGTTCGCGAAGCCAATGCCGGCGGCGGCATTCGCCGTCTTCGTCAGTCAATGGAGGGGTGCCACCATGAATGCAAGTGACTCGACCACCACCAGTTGCTGCGTGTGCTGCAAGGAAATCCCGCTCGATGCCGCCTTCACCCCGGAAGGCGCGGAATACGTCGAGCACTTCTGCGGGTTGGAGTGTTATCAACGCTTCGAAGCGCGTGCCAAGACAGGGAACGAAACCGATGCCGATCCGAACGCCTGCGACTCGCTACCGTCAGATTGAGGCATGCCTCAACCTGGCGTCAGACCGGACGACCGAAGTACGTCAAGATAGGGGCTATTTCGGCTTTTCCTGACGTTTCCCTACAAACCTCTATGACTTCAACCTGACAGGCCACGGCTTCAGGCTGCTTGGTTGTCATTGGGTTTATCAAAACTTGAAGAAGTGGCGGGCTGCCGCTATTAGTTAAGATTCACTCAACACAAGGACGCGACGATGATTCAGAGATTTGTTGTTGTTCCTGCGATCCCCATCGAAACAGGATCGATTCGTAATGGAACTCGCTTTCACTCCACTACAGTTCCTGGCGGGTTTGATATTTATGACAATCAAGATAAGCAGCGATTGCAGTTCACCTACCCGACACAGATAGAAGCAGATGCTGAATGCGAAAGACTGAACATGGAGCACTATCAAACCTCTATGACAACACCTACCGGCATCAGCTCACCATGATCTAGTCGTTCTCTGCTCAACGGTGTGGACTGAAAACAAAAGCCCCGGCATCTTGACGGGGCTTTTGTTGAGGGGATCTGATCCTTCAGCTCCCACGATTGTAGTCAAGAAATGAAAGGCAAACCGAGCAAGTGCAAACACTCTGACAGAGACATGCCCGAACTTTGCGGGTCACAGGGCCTATCGTACGATTTTTTCCGTTTTCTCTATGCACCCCTATTGGGGTTGTCGATGGCCGATTGGAGCGTCAGCCCAAGTCGTTGCGTGAAGCGGTGGCCACCGCCGAACGGTTGGAGCGCGAAGGCTTCCGTTTCTCGGTCGGTATTGGCCAGCTCCTGGTGACGAACATGCGGGCTCTCGGCCTGAGCTACGCCCAAGCGTTTGAGCCGTGCCGCAACCTGCAGGCGATTAGCGAGCTGATGGTCAAGAACTACACCAAAGCCCTGACCGCGAATCCGAACCCACAAGAAGCCCTGCGCGACTCGCTCTCGATGTACTACAGCGGGAACCCTGTACGTGGTTATCGCCCGGACAAAGAGGGTGATCTGTCCTACGTGCAGAAAGTTGTGGTCGGTGCCCTGAATCCTTCGAGTGCTGATCCGATTGTGCCTGCTGTGGAGGCCACTGCAGGCGATGAGGCGATACCCGTAGCGGTTGCATCACCAGGGGCACGAAAAACGCCTGTGCGCGCTCGTACAGCTTCGTCAAAACATAGTGACCCATGGGTGATTGTGACCGACGAAAACGGCCAGGCACCGCAACCCGCTCAACAGGCTGCGATGCAACCGGCGAGCCCTGAGCAGTCAAGGATTCAAGTTGCGCTGGACACTGGCGATGCTGCGCCGGTTGAACAGTTCCAACGCTTCGCTGATCCCAAACCAGCCGCTGCGCTGGCATCCGGCCAAGGGCAAGCGCAAGTCGAGCCATCTTTCGTACAGATCATCAATTGAATTTCTCGCACGCGAGAAAAGGGGGATTTATGCAAAAACTTCCATCCGTTTTTTTGCTGGGAGCGTTATTGCTGTCAGGTCCAGCCGTTGCTGATGAACCGGTCCAGCCGCCCTATGGCCATGACAGTAACCCCGACGCTTGCGGTGCTGTTCTTTGTCTACTTGGCATGACCCGCGATGGTGACTGCGACAAGTACATCCAGAAATATTTCAGTATCAAGCGTTACAAGCACGGACATTTCAGTCCTTCGCGCACGAAAGCCGCACGGGGGGAGACTGTTGAGTCCTGCAAGGACGATGAGGGTTTGACTAAAAAGGCCAACGATATTTGGGGGCCTGTAGAACATGGTTTCTAGAGTTTTCAAGCCACTGGCGTTGACGATGGCACTGGTCGCGGGGGGCAGCCTGCAAGTGCTGGCCCTGGCTGCTGACAACGAGGGCGACGCAAGCCGTCGCATCGAGGTCGGTTTCTAGCCCGAGGGCTCTGCACAGAAACTAGTCTTGCGCACCATTTACGCGGCCACCAGCTCTATCCGCGTTGCTGCGTACGTCTTCACCAGTCCAGACGTTACCCGAGCGCTGGTTGCCGCCAAGCAACGCGGTGTTGACGTGGCGGTGGTCGCCGATCACCGCAGCAACCTCGAAGAAGCGCGCTCAACTGCTGGGCGCCATGCCCTGACGCTTATAGCCAAGACGGGTACCCAAATATTGGATCTGATTTTTCGCGCCCAGCATCAGACACGCGGCCGACTTCGCCTACGGCGCTTACTATTGGCGCAGTTGCACCGTGATCGCACTGGTGGGCCGCGTGCAGCACAACAGGATGTCACCGTTTTGCGGAGCGTCCAGCGGGTCGTCGAAGTACTCGACCGTACCTTCGCGCAAGCTCACCTGGCAGGTATTGCACAAGCCCGCCCGGCAATTGAACGCCGGAGTCAGGCCCGCCTGTTCGGCCAATTCGAGCAATGAATGGCAGTTTTCATCCCAGGCTACGCGGGTGCCGGACGGCATGAAGCAGACACTTACGGCACCGTCCTTTGCCACAGGTTCGCTCAGCGTCGGCTCAGGTGGCGGCGCTGGACTGACGTCGTCTTCCTCAAGCACCGTCGCCGGGCCAAAAAACTCGTAATGAATTCGTTCGCGGGCCACCCCAAGGCTGCGCAACAGCCGCCAGTTGGCCTGCATGAAAAGTCTGGGGCCGCACAGGTAGATATCATAGTCGTCCAACGGCAGCAGGCTTTGCAGGGTTTGGCGACTGATCAGGCCCTGGCTGTGAAAGCGGTCACGATCCGCCTCGCTCGGATTGCGATAACAGAAGTGCACTTCAATGCCCGGGCGCCGGTCGGCCAGGGCCAGCACTTCATCGCGAAACCCATGCACCGCGCCGTTTTCGCAGGCGTGCAGAAAGTGCACCGGGCGCATCGACTGGCCGCTCAGGCGATGCAGCATGCTCAGCATGGGCGTCAAACCGACGCCGCCGCTGAACAGCACCACCGGCCTTGGACTTTGCTCGTCCAGCACAAAGGTGCCGGATGGGCCTGCGATGTCGAGTACGTCGCCAACCCGCACGCCGTCGTGCAGGTGGTTGGAACCTTGTCCGGCCGGCAGGTCTTGGCGATCGAACGGGGCGGGTTCACGCTTGACCGAAATTCGTACCTGGAGCGGGTTGTCCGTGAGGGCACTGACGCTGTAGTTACGCAGCACTCGAGTGCCGTCGCCCAACACCAGCCGCACCGTGAGGAACTGCCCCGGACGAAAGTCCATGGGTGCAGGACCGTCCTGCGGCGCGAGGACGAAGGAGGTAATGACCGCGCTTTCCGGCGTTTTCTCGATCACCCGCCAAGCCTTGAAACCTTGGGGTTGGCTGCTCATCTCAAACCCCCGCTGTTTGCGGTCTGGCCTTGTACCAGCGGGATCAAGTCCGCAGGTTGTTCCTGGGCAATCAATTTGGCCAGGTTACGCCGGAAACGCAGGGGTCCCGAGTCGGAGGCCAGGTCGATATTGGGGCTGCACTTGTTGGCCATGCCTTGATGGACGGCGGCGAGCACCACGCGGTCTTCGGCGAAAGCGTGACGTACGTCCTCATCGAACTGGCGCGAGACTTCCTCGTTGTCCTGGTCGAAGTTGCGCACCTGGAACCAGTAGTAGCGGGTGGTGGACTCATCGATGGGGGTCATGAAGTTGTAGGAGTTCATCAAGAACACCTGTTCGTGCACCGGCCCGGCATCCGATCCGGTGCCGGCCGGGGTGAAGATGGCCTTGATGATGGCCTGGGCCGGGTAGTGCACTTCGTAATGCTGCTTGCGGTCACAGTTGCCGCTGAACTTGACGAACTTGGCGTAGAACGGCGCCACTTCGATGTCGCGCATCCACCGCGACACGATCACGCCGACGTCTGTCACCGTAGTTTGCAGCGGCTCCTGGGCGCATGCGGCGCTGCCAAAGGAGGACTGGTGAACCCAGGCCACGTGGGAGGGGTCGAGCAGGTTGTCGGTCATGTACAGGTAGTTGCAGGGGATGACCATGCTGTCGCCACGATTCAGGCCCCAGGCCGGATCGCCCCATTCGGGCACGTGGCAAATCTTGCTGGCGTCGGCCAGCTCGGCATCGCCCATCCAGATCCAGATCAGGCCGTAGCGCACGGCCAGCGGATAACTGCGCACCTTGGCGCCTTGGGGAACGTGCTTACTGCCGGGGGCGCGCACGCAACTGCCCGAGCAGTCGAAGGTTAGGCCGTGGTAACCGCATTCGATGTCGTCACCTTGGCGCCGCCCTAAGGACAACGGCAGTTTGCGATGCGGGCAGGCATCTTCTAGGGCGACCGGGGTGCCATCGCCTTTGCGGTAAAGCACTACCGCCTCATTCAGCAGCTTGACCGCAAACAGTTGCTCACCGAGTTCGGTTTCACTGGCGGCGACATACCAGGCGTTGCGCATAAACATGGGGTCTCTCCTTATTATTCTTCGGATCGTGGCTAACAACGGATCCAGAATACGAGAGGCCAGTTGAGTAAGAATAGATGGATAAAACTGATATTTGGTTTAGGTTCTCTTAAGTGTTTATCGCGTCCCCACGAACATCTCCTGTGGGAGCTAGCTTGCTCGCTCCCACACTGGGTGCTGTGCGTTTTACAGACCGCCGCGCGTGCCTATCGCGGACAACGCCCGTTCCCAGATCTGCCGCGTTCGCACCCACACCAACTCTTGCCAGTCGCTGTCCGCGGGGAAGAATTGTTCAAGCAGTTGCAACTTGATCTGCCGTGCTTCGGGGCCGGTTGGGTCGCCGTGTAGGTGCAGCCACTGATCGTCGCGCAGCACCGCATGGATTTGTTGACCAGGGTAGGTGCCGCACTCGATCACGAACGGCATCAGTTGCACATGAGGCAAGGCGTTGATGATGGCCTGGGAGGTGTAACCGGTGGCAGTGGCAGCAACGCCGGTGTCACTCTGGCTGTTGGCGCTGGTCATCAGGGTGAACAGCCAGGGCCCGAACAACACCTGGGCCTGGGGCAGTGCCGGGTACGAGGCCTGGGCAATGGTCATCAACATCGGATGGCCATAATCGCCCGCGCCGGTGTGCAGGTCGAAGCACATCGCGACCTCGGCGTGTGCCAGGTGTTCGCCGAGGATCCGGTGCAGGGTCTGGTTCGACCAACTTGAGCTGTTACCGCCGTAGAACAGGCCATCGGGATGGCGATACTGACCGGCCTCGACAATCGACATCACCGCCGACCAGCCCTCGCGGCTGATCCGTTCATTGAGCTGGGCATCGGCGCGCTCACGTTCGGGGCCACGCAGTTGGGTACAGGTGTAGATCGGGTGCAGAGTTTCATAAGCCGCGTTGTCGGGTGGTGTCTTAGTGAAGTCCAGGTAGTTGCGGTTGAGGTCGATGTTGTCCTCGTTGACCCGACGCATCCAGGCCGTGCCCCACGGGTTGATCAAGTGGATCATCAGTACCGCGACGTCGTCGGGCAGGCTGCGCTCCCTGAAGGTTTGCAGCCATTGGCGCTGGCAATCCGAGCCGTAATAACCTTCCACGCCGTGGGTGCCGCTCAAGGCCACCAACACCCGTTTGGCCTGGGGGTTGCCGAGCAGGGCCACATCTGTGCCCAGGGCCTCGGCGAACGGGCCGCGCAATGGGTGCGGGTAATGGCTAAGACGGGCGCCGACGGCCTCGGCGGCGGCGAGGAATTGTTCACGCTGCTGGGTAAAGCTGCGGTGTGATGGAAAACCGTTACTCATGGTTGTCTCCTGTCGAAATGGGGTTACTTCAGGCGGCCGGAGAGGAACTGGGTCAAGCGCTCGCTTTGCGGACTGACCAGCACTTCACCCGGCGGACCTTGCTCTTCAACCCGGCCTTGGTGCAGGAACATCACATGGTTGGAGACGTTGCGCGCAAACCCCATCTCGTGGGTGACCACGACCATGGTGCGACCTTCCTCGGCCAGGGCCTGCATCACTTTCAGCACCTCGCCCACCAGTTCCGGATCCAGCGCGGAAGTGGGTTCGTCGAACAACATCACTTCCGGTTCCATGGCCAAGGCACGGGCAATGGCGACCCTTTGCTGCTGGCCGCCGGACAGGTGGGACGGGTATTTTTTCTCAACGCTCGGGTCCAGACCGACTTTATGCAGGTACTGCCGCGCGCGTGCCTCTGCGTCCTTGCGCTTGACGCCCAGCACATGCACCGGTGCTTCGATGATGTTCTCCAGCACGGTCATGTGCTGCCACAGGTTGAAGTGCTGGAACACCATCGCCAGTTTGGTGCGCACTTTTTGCAGCTGACGCGGGTCGGCCACCCGCAGCGCGCCGTTGAGATCCTGTTTGGTGCGGATTTGCTCGTTGTTTACCGTGATGGTTCCGGCGCACGGCTGTTCCAGGAAGTTGATGCAACGCAGGAAGGTGCTTTTGCCCGAGCCGCTGGAGCCAATGATGCTGATTACGTCGCCAGCTTTGGCCTTGAGCGATACGCCCTTGAGTACTTCGTGGTCGCCGTATTTCTTGTGCAGCTCATCTACGCTTAGCTTATACATGTTCGATGTCTCCAAAAGGACGGTCACTCAATGCGCCTGCGGTTGCAAGAAGGCCAGCCAGCGCACTTCGCAGCGACGAAACAGCCAGACCAGGGTAAACACCATCAGCGCGTACAGCACCGCCGCCAGGCCGAAGGCTTCGAACGAGGAGTAGGTCGCAGAGTTGACGTCGCGAGCGACCTTCAATAGATCGGGCACGGTGGCGGTGAAGGCGAGAGTGGTGGAGTGCAGCATCAGGATCACTTCGTTGCTGTAGTACGGCAGCGAACGGCGCAATGCCGAGGGCAGGATGATTCGCCGGTACAGGGTGAAGGTGGACATGCCATAGGCGCGGCCTGCTTCGATCTCGCCATAGGGCGTGGCGCGGATGGCGCCGGCGAAAATCTCCGTGGTGTAGGCGCACGTGTTGAGGGCAAAGGCCAGCAGGGTGCAGTTCATGCCCTCGCGAAAAAACGCATCGAGGGTCGGTTGGTCGCGCACCACTTGCAAGCTGTAGATCCCGGTGTAGAGGATTAGCAGTTGGATATACAACGGCGTGCCGCGAAACACGTAGGTGTAGAACCATACGGGCATGCGCAGCAGCGGATTGGACGAGACTCGTGCCACGGCCAGCGGCACGGCCAGGGTGCCGCCGATGGCGATGGAAGCGACTAGCAGCCAGAGGGTCATGGCCACGCCTGAGAGTTGGTAGCCGTCAAACCAAAGGTAGGCTTTCCAGTACTCCTGGACGATATCGATCATAGCTGCGCACCTCTGACGCCCACCGAGTAGCGGCGTTCAAGCCACATCAGCACGCCGTTGGAAACGGTGGTCAGGGCCAGGTAGATCAGGCCGCCGACCACGCTGAAGAAAAACAGGTCCATGGAGTTCTTGCCCGCGTCCTGGGTGACTTTGACGATATCGATCAAACCAATGATCGACACCAGCGCCGTGGCCTTGATCAACACCTGCCAGTTGTTGCCGATTCCCGGTAGGGCGAAGCGCATCATTTGTGGAAACAGCACCCGCACAAACACCTGCCGACGATTCATGCCGTAGGCCACGGCAGCTTCCAACTGGCCGGCTGGCACGGACTGAAAAGCGCCGCGGAAGGTCTCGGTGAAATAGGCACCGTAGATGAAACCCAGGGTCAGCACCCCGGCCGCGAAGGGGTTGATGTCAATCTGTTCGGTGTCCAGCCATTCAGTCAGGTTGTTCAGCCAGATCTGCAGGCTGAAGAACAGCAACAACATGATCACCAGGTCCGGCACGCTGCGAATCAGCGTGGTGTAGCCGGCGGCCAGGTGACGCAGCAGCGGTTGTTTCGATAGTTTGGCTGATGCGCCGATCAGGCCCAGCGTGACGGCCAGTACCATGGACATCAGTGCCAGCTGGATGGTCGCCAACGTACCTTCGAGAATGAGCGAACCATAGCCCTGTAAAAGCATGTTCTGTCTCTCCGTTGGCAAGGGCGGCCCGGGGGCCGGCCCTTGCGCGAAATGGATGGGCAAGGCGCCGGATCACCAAGCCGCGAGCGTTCCGGCACCGGTCAAGCGCAGGGCTTTTAGTTGTAGATGTCGAAGGTGAAGTACTTCTTCTGGATGGTGTCGTAGGTGCCGTTCTTGTGCATTTCGGCCAGTGCCCGGTTGATGGCTTCCATCAGCTGCGGCTCGTTCTTGCGCAGGCCGATGGCAATGCCTTCGCCCAGCAGTTCCTGGTTGTACACAGCGTCGCCGGCGAAGGCGAAACCGGTGTTCTTAGGCGTTTGCAAAAAACCCAGTTCGGCCACGGCGGCATCGGTCAGGCTGGCGTCGATACGGCCGCTGACCAGGTCCGGATACAGCAAGTCCTGATTGGGGTAGGTGACCATGATCACCCCTTTAGGCGCCCAGATTTTTTTGACGTACGTCTCTTGGGTAGTGCCTTGGGCTACGCCGACGCGCTTGCCTTTCAGGGATTCTGGCGTAGGCAGCAGACCGCTGTCCTTTTTCGCGATCAAACGGTTGGGGGAGTTATAGAGACGGTCGGAGAAGTCCACGTTTTTTTTGCGCTGGTCGTTGATGGTCATTGCCGACAACACGGCATCGAACTTTTTCGCCCGCAGCGCCGGGATGATGCTGTCGAATGCGTTTTCCACCCACACGCACTTGACCTTCAGCTCGGCGCAAATGGCGTTGCCCAGGTCGATGTCAAAGCCCACCAGTTGACCGTCGGGGTTTTTCGATTCGAACGGAGCGAAGGTCGGATCGACGCCAAAGCGAATGACGCTTAAATCCTTGGCCAGGACGCCGGTGGAAGCCAATGCAAAGACGGTGGCGAGTACAAATTTTTTCATTGTTGTTTTTCCTTTGTCTGACGGATCGAACGCTAACGATGTATTACAGAAAAATCTTTATATGATAGTACCTGTATATATATTTAATGCAAAATACAGGCCAATTCACGGAAAATGCCTGCAAGGTGCTGTTTTTCGCGGTGCTGATAAGCCCGGGGTGGCTGAGTCGCCGGGCCACTATGGTTTTTTGGTACGCATGGTTACATCAGAGGCTGCACCGTATCGGGTCTTGCGTAACAACATGGGGCGTCTCCTGACCGGGACAGGTAAATACCCGCCAAAGCCAGAATACGAGGCTTTTCATATACAAAAAATGTCGAAAACTGTGGCTTGCTATAGCTCAGCTAAAGTATAAAACCGTCGATTGCTATGGAGATGATGATGAACAGCTTGCCTTCCCTGCGCGCGCTGCAGGTTTTTGAAGCCGTGGGACGTTTCGGCGGCATTGTCGAGGCCGCCAAGCGTCTGGGTATCTCGGCCGGTGCCGTCAGCCAACAAATGAAACTGCTGGAAGACACCCTGGGCTTGAGCCTGACCTTGAAGGTCGGCAAGCGTATTCGCCTGACCGCCGCCGGCCAGCGTTATCACGATAGCTGCGCAGCGGCATTCGAGAGCCTGCGCATCGCCCAGGTCGAGGTCGAGCGGTCGAAAAACGCCAGCAACCTGCGCATCAGCGCTTTGCCGTCATTGCTGTCGGATTGGTTGGCACCGCACATCTATGCCTGGCAGGACGAGCACCCGGAACTCAATTTGTTTCTCGATGGCAGTCACGCCGAACCTTCGCCAGAGGGCTACGACATCGATTTTCGCTTCACCTACGGCGACTACGTGGCCACGGAAAACGCCATCGAACTGTTTCGCGATTGCGTGGTGCCGGTGTGCAGCCCTTGGTTGTTGCGGCCTGATGTGCTGCTCAACAAACCGGCAGACCTGCTGGCATATCCGCTGCTGTCCATCGACTGGCTACCGAAGTTTGCCTCGCCGCCTTCGTGGCGTGACTGGTTCAAGGCCCAACAGGTGGACTGCGAAAGCATTCGCGATGGCTACCGCGTGTATTCCTTGTCTGCCATGGCAATCCAGGCCGCATTGGCGGGGCAGGGTGTGGTACTGGCGCAATACTCAATGGTGGCTGATGCGTTGTCAGATGGGCGTTTGATCAGGCCGTTTGCCCGGGCCTTGCCCTTGCCGTCGGCGTATTTTTTGGTGGGTGCCAAGGGCGCGTTCGACAAGGCCCACTGCCGCGACTTCCACCGTTGGATTGTGGCGCGCGGGCGTGAGCAAATGGTGATCAATCAGCGGTTGCTGGCGTAGCCGTCACTAGGCTGCGCTTGAGCTCAGGTTTTCGTCGGACAGTTCGCTGTTGGAGCGCCGGCACAGGTAGTACTGGCGGCCGTCATCCACGTGCAGGTCGAACAGCTTTACCAGTTCGCCGCTGGCGACATCGGCGCCACCAACGGCTCGCGCAGCAGCGAGCAACCGGGGTTTGGGGAGCAATGGAACCAAAAACCAACGTAAGCTCTGAATCCCACCGTAAAGGGGCTTTCCGATCTCCAGCTCACCCGCCAGGCATTACTCTCTGATCAGTGCCTCGATGATCGGGCAGATCGTTCCGCCGTCTCCCGCATCACATTGCTGCACCAGTTCGCCTAACAGTTGCTGCATGACGACCAAGTCGGCCATCTTCTGCTCGATCAACGCGAGCTTGCGTGCAGCCCGTGCTCGCGTTTCGGCACAGGCGCACGACTCATCCAGCGTCAGCAGTCCACCGACTTCCGAGAGCGTGAAACCCAGCGCCTGAGCCCGCTTGATGAAACGCAGTCGCTTCACCATGTCCACCGGATAGCGCCGATGGCCACCCAAGGGTTTGGCTGGTTCATCCAGCAGCCCGCGTCGCTGGTAGTAGCGGATCGTCTCGACGTTCACCCCGGCGGCGTCTGCCAGCTTGCCAATGGTCAGCTCTGTGGCCATCACTTTCTCCTTGATTCCGTACTTTGGTACGGAGTTTAGAATAGCACCTAGGCAATCAGGCTCAGGAGATGGGAATGGGGATGCAACTCACCGGGAAAGGCTCGCTGGTCGCGAGTTCGCTGACCGCCATCGGTGCGTCGGTGTGCTGTGTCGGGCCACTGGTGCTGTTGGCACTCGGTGTCGGCGGTACGTGGGTGGGCGCTCTGACCATGATGGAGCCACTACGCCCCCTCTTCATCGGGTTGACTCTACTGTTCCTGGGATTGGCATTCCGCAAGCTCTACCTGGTGCCACAGGTTTGTACGCCAGGTACACCCTGCGCCGATCCGCGCACGCTCGTGCGACAGCGACTCGTGTTCTGGATCGTCAGCGTGCTGCTGCTCGGCCTATTGGCCGTGCCGTGGCTCGCCCCGCTGTTCTACTGAAGGAGATTAACCATGCGCAAACTGCTGATCGCCGTGCTTTTCGCCTTGCCCTTCGTGGCGCTGGCGGCTCCCCCGAAAACCGTCACGCTCGACGTGCAGAACATGACGTGCGGACTCTGTCCGATCACGGTCAAGAAGTCGCTGGAGAAGGTGTCCGGCGTGAGTGACGTCCAGGTCAATTTCGACCAGAAGACGGCGACCGTCACCTACGATCCCGATAAGGCCCAGCCCGAGGCACTGACTGAGGCGACCGCGAACGCGGGATACCCCTCCACAGTGCAGAAGTGAGGTCACGATGAGCGCCATTGTCCTTGAGTCCGTGCTGACTTGCCCGCGCTGCGGCTTCGCCAAGCCGGAAACCATGCCCACGGACGCCTGCCAGTTCTATTACGAGTGCAGCAACTGCAAGGCGCTGCTGCGCCCCAACCCAGGGGATTGCTGCGTTTTCTGTTCGTTCGGCTCGGTGAAGTGCCCGCCGATCCAGCAGCAGCTTGGGTGTTGCTCATAGCGTTTAGGGGGATCACAGGTCGTCGTCTGGATTACGCAGTGGCCGCAGCTCGCCGCGCGCAACTTCTTCCGGTACCGCAAAGGAATACCGCCCGAGCATGTTGATGTGCTCGTAGATCAGCGGCGATAGCCGGGCCAAATCCTCTTCCAGCACTGGATAGCCGTGCTGCTTGAGCCGTTCCACGGCCGCCGTCATGTAGAGGGTGTTCCACAGCACGATGATGTTCACCACCAGGCCCAGAGCACCGAGCTGGTCTTCCTGGCCTTCGCGGTAGCGCTGGCGGAGCTCGCCGCGTTTGCCGTGGAACACGGCGCGGGCCAGGCTGTGCCGGCCTTCGCCTCGGTTCAACTGGGTCAGGGTGGCGCGGCGCTTGGACTCGTCGTCGATATAGGTCAACGTGTGCAGAGTCTTTTCGATCCGCCCGAATTCGGCCAGCGCCTGGGCCAGCCGGGTGGGTCTATCTCCCGTTTGCAGCGTGCGCATGATGCCAGTCGCCGGCACCCGGCCGAGTTTGAGCGAGCCGGCCAGGCGCAGCAGGTCGTCCCAGTGCTCGGCGATCAGGTCGAGTTTGACCGACTGGCGGGCCAGCCCGTTGAGCTTGCCGTAGTCCGCGTCCGGGCGCGTGCGCCAGAAGCGGGTACCGCCGACATCGGCCAGCCGCGGACTGAAGTGGTAGCCAAGTAGGCGGAAGAGCCCGAACACCACATCGCTGTAGGCCCCGGTGTCGGTCATGATTTGCGTCGGCTGCAACTCGGTCTGCTGTTCCAGCACGACCGCCAGCAACACCAGGCTGTCGCGCAGCGTGCCGGGCACGGTGATGGCGTTGAGGCCGGAGAATTGGTCGGAAATCAGGTTGTACCAGGTGACACCCCGGCCGGTGCCGAAATACTTCGGATTGGGGCCGGCATGCACGGTGCGCACCGGTACGACGAAGCGCATGCCATCGGCGGAGGCGACCTCGCCGCCACCCCAGACTTGGGCCAGTTCCAGTTGGCTTTGCGCTCCGACCAGGATGGCGTTAGCCGCTGACAGGGTGTCGTCGCGGATATAATTCTGGCTGACCCAGGACAGCCGGTCACGGCGCAGCGCCGGGTTGTCGGTGCGGATCAAGGGCTCCAGGCCGGTGTTGCAGGCCCCGCCCAACAGCACCGCGCAGAGGCTGGTGACCAGGTTGTCGGCGCGTGCATTGCGTTCGGAGACATGGGTGAAGGCCTCGGAAAAGCCAGTGCGGGCGGCGATTTCCAAGAGGATTTCCGGCAGATCGACACGCGGCATCAGGTCAGACACGGCCGCCCGCAGTTGCAGCAACGAGCAGGGCTCGTCCAGCTTGTCCAGCGCCCCGAGCGACAGTTCGGTCTTGCCCTCGGTGTTCTCGCTCAGTTGAATCGCCGGGTTGTCGGGCAGGCGCGCGGCTACTGCCAGCCAGGTTGCATCCAGCTCGACGGACAAGGCGTCCAGGGTGGTTTTGGCGTCGATGGTCAGGCCCAGTGACCGGCAGATGATCGGTCGCGCCGCCAGCCATTCGGCACCGTCGAGCAGGCCAAGGCGCGGGTCGGCATAGCGCCAACTGGGCGAGACGAAGACATCGCGGCGGCGCAGGGCCGTGCGCAGCGCATCGAGCGTGCAGAACACATAGGCACCCATGTCGAGGGAGCCATCTTCGCGGGTGATGTGCTTCTGCCAAGCCTTGGCCACGATCTCCTGCGGCGCGTCATCCTCTGGCTTCCGGCGCGGCAGGTTCAGTTGCAGCCACTCCAGACTAGCCGCCACGCCCTTGCCGGCCGGGCTGAAGCCGAAGCGGATGTGCTTGAGCAGGTCGGGCAGGAAGCGGCGCACGCTGCGGTAGCGCGCTTCCAATGCAAGAAAATAGACGTCATCTACCGGGCGGATCAGCGCGTTGACCTCTTCCAGGGCCTTTTCCAGGGTGGTCCTCGGCAGGTCGTTGAACAGCCGGGCGCGCACGTTGTCATCGCTGATCGAGCTGTCCAGCACGACCTTGCACGCGGCGGCGAGCGTCGCGGCCGACCGATCCAGGTCTTTCAGGCTGCGCATGCGGGCTTTCTTGTCGGCCTTCTCCGCGTTGCTGAACAGGTCGCGCAGCAAGGCCTCCAGGACTTCCAGTGCGTCGTCGTGCGCAGTCGCCTCCAGGCAGAGTGCGAAGGCCACCAGTGTCGCCATCCGCCGCGACGCCGGCAGCCGATTAATCGCGGTGACCTTGGCCGTGTTGGCGAAGCGGGCCAGGGCGGCGATACGGCTGGGAGGGATGTGCGCCGCCGCCGGCAAGGTGATGCCGATGCCGCGCACGTCATCGAGCCGGCGCAGTGCCCGAATCAACGCGGGGCCACTGACCATGACCGGGCCGGAGCGCAATTGATCCAGCCGGGAGCTGCGGTTGCCTTCGGCCACCGTCAGCAAGTCTTGCAGTTGCAATCGCTGTTCCTCAGTCACGCTGCGGCCCAGCGTAAACCAGAGGCGTTCTTCGACCCGACTGCGCAACTGGGCGATAAAGCGCTCTAGTTGAGACACACCAGGCAGGAGGACTTTCTGTGTGAACAGCCACGAGGTGGCTCGCTCAAACAGCACTCCCGGCCGGTCGGTGCCCGTCCAGCAGAGGGCATACAGCCAGCGGCTCAAGCGAAAGCCGATGCCCGGATCGGTGAAATGACGATAGCCAAAGCGGTTCTGAATATCGGTGGCATGTATCCAGCGGCGATGATCGCTATAGCGCTGGAGGCAGTCGGGGTCTGGAATCGCCAGTTGTCGGCAAAGCACCTGCAGGACTTCCACCGGCACGGCGGCGGGCTTGTCCGGCAGAACGCCAACGAAGCGGACGGTGGTCAGCAGAACGGCATAACCCAGACGGTTATGGTTACCCCGCAGCACCTGGATGGCTTCACGGTCTTCATCGCTCAGGTGGAAGTAACGTTCCAGCTCTTCACGGCTGGGCGAATCAACATAGCGGCCAAAACCGTCGCGTTGCTCTTGAGTCAGAAAACCGACCGGCATTGATCACAGCACCTCGACGCAGAACACGGCGGGCGTGACGATCCGCGTGCGTTCGATGTGCCCGCGTTGCAGCAGGCCGGCGCGGCGATCACCGGTTACCAGGTAGTCCGCATCGCCCGCCAAGGCCATGGCCAGCAAAAACGAGTCATCCGGATCATCGGCTTCGACCTCGATGGTCAGGCGCTCCAGTACCACAGCCCGTTGCAGGTTATTGATCATGGCGCCCACCTTGGCGGGCTGTAGGATGGCCTGAAGCTTGGGATAGCGGCTGGCTCGACGAATTTCATCGAGTTGCATCCGCGAGGTCACCACCTCGAAACGCGCCGCCCGCCAGGCACGGTAGATCGCATCGGGCGCGCCATGTGGCGAGATCAGGGCGCTGAACAGGATGTTGGTATCCAACACGACCCGCATCAGCGCTTACGTGCCCAGTCGAGCGCTTCGTCAACCGCGTTGGTCAATTCTGCCTCACTCAGATGGGCGTTAGCGGCCTTGGCCTGCTCAGCGCTCAGCTCCAGGATGTGTGCCCGTACCGCTTCTTCGATGAAGCGCGACAGGTCGCCCTTACGGCCGCCGCCCTGGCTGGCCAGAAACATCCGAAGCGACTGGTCGGTGTCGGCCGAGACGGCGACATTCCAGCGAATGGTATTCATAGCGTTCTCCGCTAATAGGTGTTTGTGTGTTTATACGCCAATCACAAAGGGCGATGCAATGGTTCGACAAAACGATGGTTTTCCCGAACTAACCAGACGCCACAAGGGTTTGCGGGCAGGCGCTGGGCTTAAGTGCACTTTCTGTTCCGTTGCTCCCCAAACCCCCTCGACCGGCCTCTCATTGGACAGCACGACATTCGGTGCCGTTAGCCAGTGGAGCGCACCTCCTAGATCCCCATCGTACAGCTCCAATAGCGCATCGAGGATCTCGATAAGACGACAGAACACCTCACCAGCCTGTATAGACATCACGGCACTGCCGGGGGACGCAGTGATCCACTGCGCGATCTGCGCTGGCGATCGCTCCAACTCGCTTGCCAAATCGGAGATCAACGACACCGGCAGGCCCGCCAGTACGGCGACGTGCAGATAGTAGTGGCCTCTCGGCAAATCCAGTTTTTCGCGGAGCCTTTCCATAACTGCCTCCAGGATAATTGGCCATTTGATAATGTCATCTTGGCCCCGAGTTTGCGCATGATGGTCTCGAACCATCCGCACCGTAGCTTCGAGAGAGAGCGAATGAACACTATCTGAAGGCTACTCGGCAGTGCGAGAGGGCTTTGGCAGTGACGCTTTGATCGGTGTTATTATTGAAACCTGCCCAAGAGCTTCCTCTCCCGGGTGCGTGTACCGGTGATGAAACTTGGTTTGAGGCGGTCTCGTTGAGGCCGCCTTTGTCGCTTCTGGGAGAGCCCCCAGTACTAAGCAGCCGTTATGCGTCGAAGCGCAAAGCCTCGACCAAAGCTGTTCGCAGGCCCTCTAACTCGGCATTTCTCCAATCTTATGAACTCGCGCTGGGTACGGACGGCGGGAATTATCTGCAATTATCTCGGCATAGATAATTGATCAATATTTAGCCGCCACTACTGAGCAGCGCCTCTCAAAGTTAATCCTTTAGATACAGCAGGTTACAGAACGAATGTCCTAATTTTTGCCTTATCTCGGCATGCCCCCTAATGCGGAAAATGGCTGCTGCGAGGTGCTCGCGGCGGCCAAAAACGGAGAACTGAGCGGGTTACCTGGTCGATTTTGATCGACGGCCCGCTTTCAAAAGCAGCAAGGGCTGAAGTCGACCGGAAATACAGGGTTACTTCAGACCTTCCTTAGGTAGCGGCCATTGCTGCGAGTGAACAACGCGCCAACTTCCGTTCGACAGACATTCACGGCGATCGCCAGGCAAAACAGCGGGAACGAGAGGCGTCCCAGAATGAACAGGTTATCCAGTGATGGCCATGCCAGACGCATGTGGTCGAGCACCATCGTGAGCAGGGCGATCCACTTGATGAGGTCCTGTCCGTTGTGTCGTTCAACCCGCGAAGGTGGTGATTCGTACGCGCTCAACTCAGGTTCTCCAGGATGAGAATCGCAAGGACCAGATACCGTCCGCCCTTGGCGAGCGTGACGATCAGGACGAACCGCCAGAGCGGCTCTTTCATCACGCCGGCGATCACGGTTAGCGGGTCTCCAATGATGGGTACCCAACTGAGCAGCAGCGACCAGTACCCGTAACGTTCATAGGAGGCTTTGGCTTTTTCGAAGGCCGCTTGCTTTACCGGAAACCAGCGCTTTTCGCGATAAGCCTCGATACCTCGTCCCAGCAGCCAGTTCACAACCGATCCGAGTACGTTGCCTGTGGTGGCCACCACCAGCAGGATGGCTGTGGAAAAACGCTCGGATATCAGCAGTCCGCCCAGCACTGCCTCCGATTGCATGGGCAGCAGGGTTGCCGCGCCGAATGCAGCCAGAAACAGGCCGAGGTAACCGCCGTACTCAAACATTCAACAACCGAGCACCGTGCCTACAGGTATTTGGTGATTTGCTTGAATTCGTCCAGTGCCGAACGGTCGCCCTTGCTCAGGGCTGTCACCGAGTCTTCCAGGCAATGGTCGATGTGGTCCTGGATCAGTGTCCGCTTCGCCTGGCACACGGCCTTTTCAACAGCATGGAGCTGCTGGGCGATGTCCACGCATTCACGTCCTTCATCGATCATGGTGATGATGCTGCGCAGGTGGCCGTCCGCTCGCTTGAGGCGTTTGATGATGGCGTCGTGAGTCTGGTGGGTATGAGCGTGACCATGCGGTTGGTCGTGAACGTGTTCTGACATGACTTGAGTCTCAGACGGCGATACTTTACGCTCTGCATGCTATCCCCCTGGGGGGGTTGGGTCAAACGCGCTATTTCACACCGTGTTTCAACCGGATAAGCATTGGGATGTCTCGTCGTTTTCTTTCAGCGACCATGATCGTGGCTTTGGCAATGGCCTTTCTGCTGGCCTGGACCGGTCATGCCTATTCACTTTCCGTCCTCTCGCAAATCACGGCAAAGAGCGCCCAGAGCCTGACTCATGATCACTCCCACGACTCGTCCCTGAGTTGTGCGCAGTGCTCTGATCACTACCACTCCCCCCTGACGCCCGATCACCAGCACGAAACGCCTCAGATACCAGCTGCAATCCACTTCTCCAGTCATTTCGAAGCCTCGGTACACCTGGCCATGCTGGGCGATTCCGTGCCTTGGCCCCCCATCTTCCGTATCGAACGCCCACCCCGTCCTGTGCTTGCTTCCTGACCAAGGCCGCTCTGCGGCCAACAATCACTGCAAGAAAGGATTGATCCATGCATTCGCACTCCCTAAAGGGTGGGGGCCTGTTCGCCATGCGTTCACGCCACCTGTTGTATCTGCTGTTCCTGCTCGTCGCCTCGCTGTTCATCGGCATGCCAGAAGCTCTGGCCCATGCCGTGGCCGAGGGTGACAAGGGCTTCATCCAGGAAAGCACCGGGGTCATGCTGATCCCCTTCATCTACATGGGCGCCAAGCACATGGTCACGGGATACGACCATCTGCTGTTCCTGTTCGGCGTCATCTTCTTCCTCTACCGGCTGAAGGATGTCGGCCTGTACGTCACGCTGTTTGCGGTCGGCCATTCGGTGACGCTGCTGATCGGCGTGCTGACGGAAGTCAGCATCAGCTCGTACGTCATCGACGCAATCATCGGTTTCTCGGTGGTGTACAAGGCCCTGGATAACCTGGGCGCCTTCCAGCGCTGGTTCGGCTATCAGCCGAACACCAAGGCCGCCACGCTGATTTTCGGCCTGCTGCACGGCTTCGGCCTGGCAACCAAGATCCAGGAATACGAGATCTCTCCCGATGGGCTGATCCCCAACCTGATCGCCTTCAACGTAGGGGTGGAGATCGGTCAGCTGATGGCGTTGAGCGCCATTCTGATCCTGATGGGCTTCTGGAGGCAGACCCCAAGCTTCTGGCGTCATGCCTATACCGCCAACGTCGCAATGATGAGTGCTGGTTTCCTGTTGATGGGTTACCAGATCTCCGGCCTGTTTCTGACCGCTTAAGGACTCCTGATCATGTTCAATTCTCCACTCCCATCGGCAAGCGAATTGCCGAGCAGCCGCCAACTCGTTCGTTCCACCGTCATTGCCCTGGCTGTCGCCATGGGCCTGCTGGTCACCGTGGTGATGCCTTCGGAATACGCGGTCGACCCGACCGGCCTGGGCCGCGCCATGGGCCTGACGCAAATGGGCGAGATCAAGATCACCCTCGCTGCCGAGGCTTTGGCTGACGAGGCTGCGTCGAAAGCGGCAGCTGCTCCGGCCCCAGCTCCTGTCGTTGCTGCTGCACCGGCACCTGCACCGGTAGCGCCACCCGTACAGCAAGTGGCAGCAGCCCCTCAGCCCGCGGCTCCCGTATCCAGCAAACCTGCTGCCAACGCCAAGTCCGATCAGGTCACCGTAACCCTGACGCCAGGCGAAGGTCGGGAGATCAAGCTGGAAATGCTCAAGGGCAGCACTGTGAGCTATGAATGGACCGCATCCGGCCCGGTCAACCACGACACCCACGGTGAGATCTACAACGCCGCCCAAGGCGATTTCCACAGCTACAGCAAAGGGCGTCAGGTGAAAGGCGACAAGGGCGACCTGACCGCGCTGTTCGATGGCACCCATGGCTGGTTCTGGCGTAACCGCACCAACGCCGATGTCACCATCGTGCTGAACACGACTGGCGACTACCTGAACGTGAAGAAGTAATCCCGCCGGGGCGAACCTGTTGTTCGCCCCGACTTTTTGATCTCAATTGGAATAGCTGAAGATGACTACCAAAATCCTCAAATCGCTCGTTGTGCTGAGCTTCCTCGGCCTGTTGGCTGCCTGCGGTGGTACTGATACCGAATCGAAGTCTGGCGATGCGGGTCACGGCCACTCGCACGAGTGATGCAAACAGGGCCGCTAAAGCGGCCCTGTTTCTTTCTGGATTACGCGAAGATCATCGATAGAACCCGTGCAACGCGGGCTTTATGGCTTTGGCCATTTCCGGTGATCGTCATCGATGACGAACGAGTGCGCATGCGCATTGCCGTTGGCCACGTGCGGGTGGTCTTCCGGCAGGTCATCGTGATTGTGCGCTACCACGTCTTCCTCATACTCCGGGCGCCAGATCCGCTTGCTCACCAGCCAGGCTACGGCGGCAACCAGACTCAGTCCGATGAACGAAGCCGTCAGGCTGACGCTTGCCCCCAACCATCCCGCGAGCGGGTAGGTGATCAGCCAGCAGGCGTGTGAAAGGGCGAACTGGGCGGCGAACAGCGCAGGTCGATCCTGGGCTGAGGACGAGCGCCGCAGAATGCGTCCGGACGGTGTCTGTGCCAGGGAGTAGCCGGCACCCAACACCAGCCACAACAGGATCAGCGCCGGGTAACTGGAGACGAAGGTACCCAGGATCAAACCGGCTACCAGCACGGCACCGCCGGCCAGCATCGCCTTGCGATCGTCCAGTCGTTCCAGCAGCTTGGGCAGCATCAGGGCGACCACCATCGAGCCACCGCCGAAGGCCATCAAGGCCATGGCGGTAGAGCTCTGGGGCAGCGCGAACTTGGATTGCACCAGTACCACGGTGTTGACGATGACCATGGCGCTGGCGGCTGCGATCGTCAGGTTCAGTGCAAGAAGGCCACGCAGCCGCGGGGTGCGCAGGAAAATCCGCATGCCCTTGGTGGTGCGTTCATAGATGCTGCGTTTGGGTCCTCGTGCCGCCAGGGGCAGCACCACGGTACCGACCATCGCGGCGGACACCAGGAAGCCCACCACCGTGCCCGCGAACAGGCTGTGGAAGCTGACCACCGTAAGCAACAGCGCGGCCAGCATCGGACTGATCACGCTTTCCAGGTCATAGGCCAGGCGCGAAAGGGAAAGCGCCCGGGTGTACTCGCGCTCATCCGGCAGGATGTCAGGGATGGTGGCCTGGAAGGTTGGCGTAAACGCCGCAGAGGCCGACTGCAGCACGAAAATCAGCACGTACACCTGCCAGATCTCGGTGACGAAGGGCAGCATCAGCGCGACCGCTGCCCTGACCAGATCGAGGGTGACCAGCATCGCCTTGCGCGGCAGATGCTCGGCGAACGCGGCGGCAACCGGTGCAACGCCGATGTAAGCCGCCATCTTGATGGCGAGCGCGGTACCCAATACAGCTCCCGCCTGGGCGCCGGCCAGGTCGAATGCCAGAAGCCCGAGGGCAACCGTCGCCAGACCAGTGCCCACCAGGGCGATCACCTGGGCCAGAAAGAGGTGTCGATAAGTACGATTTTTTAGAACGGATAGCATGCGCTACCTCCGGGTAGTGCGGGTGATTCATGTTTCTAGCGTATCCCCCCTGGGGGGATACGGTCAACGTGAGTGAATCGAACCCTCATCCCGGCAGTGCATTTTCCTGAGAACAGAGCTAAAGTAGAGATTCATACATTTTATGTTTGATTCTCTACATGAAAAATTGGCTTCTTCTTGTGTTGGCACTCCCCACGGCCAACGCGACCGAACGTATGCGTGCCTGGCGGGCGTTGAAGGCT
This sequence comes from Pseudomonas sp. MB-090624, assembly GCF_003205245.1. NCBI lineage: Bacteria > Pseudomonadati > Pseudomonadota > Gammaproteobacteria > Pseudomonadales > Pseudomonadaceae > Pseudomonas > Pseudomonas sp. MB-090624. The sequence goes on from NZ_QJRK01000012.1 coordinate 76,575, forward strand.
TGCGGCGCTGCCGTGCTGCGCGACGGTGTGTACCTGTTGCCTGAGCAGGACGCGGGCCGCGAGGCGTTCGAGTCCGTGGAGCGCGATGTGACGGTCAGCGGCGGCACTGCGTTTCTGCTGGCATTCCCGGACGAAGAAACTCGCTTCGCCGGCCTGTTCGACCGGAGTGAGGAGTACAGCAAGCTGCGCGACGAAGTCGCCGCGTGCAGGGAGGGACTGCTTCCCGAGAACGCCCTGCAGGTCGCTCGCCAGGTCAGAAAACTGCGCAAGAGCTTCGCCCAGTTGGCCCTGATCGACTTCTTCCCCGGCGTTGCGAAGCAGCAGACGGAGACCGCGCTGGAAGCGCTGGAGACGGCAATCAGCCGTGCCCTCTCACCTGATGAACCGCACATTCAGGATCATCCCGTCACGCTGCTGGACCACAGTCATTACCAGGGGCGTCGCTGGGCAACCCGTCGACGTCCCTGGGTCGACCGGCTGGCCTGTGCCTGGCTCATCCAGCGCTTCATCGACAGCGGCGCGGAAATCCTCTGGCTGGAATCCCCGAGCGACTGCCCCGCCGATGCACTGGGCTTTGACTTCGATGGCGCCGCGTTCAGCCATGTCGGGCACCGCGTCACCTTCGAAACCCTGATCGACAGCTTCGTGCTGCAGGCTCCAGGCCTTTCACGCATCGCCGCGCTGGTTCACTACCTCGATGTCGGTGGCAGCCAGCCTGCGGAAGCGTCCGGCATCGAGCGTGTCCTGGCGGGCCTGCGCGAGAGCATTACCGATGACAACCAACTGATGGCAGCGGCAAACGGCATCTTCGACGGGCTGCTGGCGGCCTTTGCCAACGAGGAAAACGGTCATGGCTGAAACGACGACGCTGGCCACGGGCGAAGCCCCCCTCAAGCCAGCGACCCCGGTGGGCTTGTTCGAAGCGTTGCTGTTCTGGCTGAAGATCGGCTTCATCAGCTTTGGCGGGCCGGCAGGACAGATCTCCATCCTCCACCAGGAGTTGGTGGAGCGTCGCCGCTGGATCAGCGAGAAGCGCTTTCTGCATGCCCTGAACTACTGCATGTTGCTGCCCGGGCCCGAGGCCCAGCAGCTCGCGACCTACATCGGTTGGTTGATGCACCGGACCTGGGGCGGGGTGATTGCTGGCGGGCTGTTCGTGCTGCCGTCGCTGTTCATCCTGATCGGGCTGTCGTGGGTCTATATCGAGTTCGGCAACGTTCCGGTGGTTGCCGGGATCTTCTATGGCATCAAGCCGGCGGTCACCGCGATCGTCGTTCATGCGGCGCACCGCATCGGTTCCCGGGCATTGAAGAATGGCTGGCTATGGGCGATCGCCGCAGCATCCTTCGTCGCCATTTTTGCCCTGAACGTCCCGTTCCCGCTGATCGTTCTGGCCGCTGCCGTGCTGGGCTACATCGGCGGAAAAGTGCTGCCGGACAAGTTCGTGACCGCTGGCAAGCATGGCTCCGGGAAGGCCAGTTACGGGCCTGCGCTGATCGATGACGATACACCGCCACCCGCGCATGCCCGTTTCCGCTGGAGCTATCTGCTCAAGCTGATCCTGATCGGTGCGGCGCTATGGATGCTCCCCATGGGGTTGCTGACCGTCATCTTCGGCTGGCAAGGCACTCTGACCCAGATGGGGTGGTTCTTCACCAAGGCTGCGTTGCTCACCTTCGGCGGTGCCTACGCGGTGTTGCCCTATGTCTACCAAGGTGCGGTCGGTCACTACGGCTGGCTGTCGCCCACGCAGATGATCGACGGCCTGGCCCTGGGGGAAACAACGCCGGGGCCGTTGATCATGGTGGTGACTTTCGTCGGCTTCATTGGCAGCTACATCCACCCGATGTTCGGCACCGACCATCCGTTCCTGGCGGGCGCGGTGGCGGCTGTGCTGGTCACCTGGTTCACCTTCCTGCCCTCGTTCCTGTTCATCCTTGCCGGCGGTCCGCTGGTGGAGTCGACGCACAACGAACTGAAGTTCACAGCGCCGCTGACCGGGATCACCGCCGCCGTGGTAGGTGTGATCCTGAATCTGGCGTTGTTCTTCGGTTACCACGTGCTCTGGCCCAACGGCTTTGGGGGAGGATTCGAGTGGGCCTCCGCACTTATCGCCGCGGCCGCCGCTATTGCCCTGTTCTACTTCAAGCGCGGTGTGATCCAGGTGCTGGTGATGAGTGCACTGGCGGGGCTGGCGGTCCAGCTGTCGATGCGTTGAGGAGGATGCCGCTTGAGGGTGATCCGGGGCAGGCGGTCAAGCGCCTGCCTCAAGATCGAGGGGGAAGGAGGAAGTAGAGAAACAGCACATCCATGAGCCTAGGATGGGCTTTTAGCGTTTTCCTTTTCTTTGGTCTCTGCCGGTTTGGCTTTGTCTGCGGTGTCTTTTTCACCCCAGAGGCGTTTCTGGTCCTCGCGGAATTTCTTGTTGAATTCGATCGAGCGGTCGTAGCCATCTTCGGCAAATACCGGTGTCGTCACACCAACAGCCAGTACACCGATGAGAAGCGCTTGGGTCAGTCGCATTTTCAGAAACTCCAGGGGTTTGGATCTCAATGGATCGTGAGATTTTCGATACCCCTGAAGCTTAAAGAAGCGTCTCTGACGACAACGTGAGGCGCGAATTACAATGTTGAAAGACGCCTTGGGCTCAGAGACGGTTCACCGGAAAACTCAGGTGGAACCAGGTAAAGCCCGAGCCCGTTATTTCTACCTTCGCCACGCCTTGGTGCAGGCTCATGATCGATCGCACGATGGCAAGCCCGAGGCCTGTGCCTCCCTCGCTGCGCGCACGCCCTTTGTCGACCCGATAGAAGCGTTCGAACAGATGAGGCAGGTGCTCTTCCGGAATACCTTGGCCTGGATTGCCTACGCTGAGCCTGATGTGCTCCTGCTCACGGTGAACCTTCACCACTACAGCCTGCCCTTGTGGGCAGTAGCGAATGGCGTTGGAGAGCAAATTGGACACTGCCCGTTGAATCATCAGGCGATTGCCTTGGATCACATCGACACTGCCTGACACATCGAGCCGAACGCCGCTCTCTTCGGCACTCAGGCTGAACAAGTCACTGACCCTCTGCACCTCGTCGACCAGTGCCACCGTCTCGAATTGCACCAAGGCTGCAGGCTGGCTGACATGTGCCAGGAAAAGCATGTCGGCCACCATGCTTTTCATGCGATCCAGCTCCTCGGCGCAGGATTCCAGCACCTCACGGTACTCCTCCGAGCTGCGTGGTCGTGACAGGGCCACCTGTGCTTTGCCCATCAGGTTAGTGAGCGGAGCACGCAACTCGTGGGACAGGTCGTCCGAGAACTGCGATAGCTGCTGCACGCCACCGTCCAGGCGGTGCAGCATAAAGTTGATGCCGTCCGCGAGCTCCAGCAGTTCGATCGGCAAGCGGTCGGTAGGCAGCCGATGCTGCATGTTGTCGGTGGAGATCTTCGACGCGACTTTCAGAAAGCGCGTAAGCGGCAGCAAGCCCCGGCGTACCGTCCACCAGGCCACGACCATGATCAGCGCCAGGATGAAGGGTGACGCCATCAGGGCCCAGCTCAGCATCGCCCGGAGCAATTCGGCATCGGAGGATTCATCCACGGTCATGTACACACCGACCTGGGTACCGTCAGCCAGACGCATGAGCTGGGAAACGCTGAGCATGGGCATGCCCAGTTCGTTGTTCCACTCGTAGAACTCCACTTGATCGTTGGCAGGAAAGCTGGTGAGTTCGGTGGTTATCTTTTTCGAGCCGATGGTCAGCAGGGGGATTCGGCTGTTTGCCGTATCGAAAATGCTGACGAACAGGTTGTTGTGGCCCATCGCAAGGTCGACCAACTGGTGGGAGTCTGCGGTGACCTCGGACAGATCCGCGACGGTCGATAGGTTATGGGCCATGCCACCCATCTTGGTGATCAGGCTGCTTTGCGCCGTGCGCTCCAGCGCCTGGCCGAGCATCAGGTAGCCCACGATAGAGAGCAGCACCAGCAGTATCACGCTCATCAAGCCGACTTTGAGTCCCAACCTGGCGGCCAGGCTGAAGCGCTTCATGAACGCTCCTCGATCACATAGCCCACACCGCGCAGGGTGTGGATAAGTTTGTTCTCGAACGGATCGTCGATCTTGGCGCGCAGGCGCCGGATCGCCACGTCGATCACGTTGGTATCGCAGTCGAAGTTCATGTCCCAGACCAGGGAAATGATCTGCGAGCGGGTCAGGGCTTCCCCTGGGTGGCTCATGAGCAGGCGCAACAGGGCGAATTCCTTGGTAGTCAGCTCGACGCGCAGGTCACCCCGGAACGCGCGGTGGCGACCCGGATCCAGCTCAAGGTCTGCGACCCGCAAGGTCGGGTGGTCCACCACCTTGTCGCCACGCCGCTGCAGCGAGCGGATGCGGGCAAGCAGTTCCGGAAACTCGAACGGCTTCACTAGATAGTCGTCGGCGCCGCCGTCCAGGCCCTTCAGCTTGTCGTGCAGGCGGCCACGACCGGTCAGCATGATGATGCGAACCCGACTGGTCTTGCGGATCGTGTCGAGCACGTCCCAGCCGTCCACCTTGGGCAGGTTCACATCCAGGATGACCAGGCCGTAGGTGTTGTGCTGGAACAGGTGCAGCGCATCGACACCATTACTTGCCCGGTCAACGATATAGCCACTTTCGGTAAGCCCTTGCTGAAGATATTCGGCAGTTTTGGCTTCGTCTTCCACTACTAGAACACGCATTATTTGTTTATCTCAAATTAAAAAAGTATTCGGGTGTCAAATAAAAAAATATTCATTTATTTCTTGAAGTGTCATTGCCTCATGCACCGAACCAGCATGGTGATCATCGATGAATCAATCTTAAAACGAAAATCAGGAGGGAGGTGGAATCCTTCAAATTTGTAATTCAGCGGTAACGTTCCTGATAGTCACCCCCCTCTAGAATCGAACCTGTAGAGGAGTCTACGACAATCTCCTTCCATGCAAAGGGTGCAGCAGACGAGTGGGTTACTCATGTGTGTCCTGCGACCGCGCTCGCCTTGCGATTTAAAAATCCTCAAAGACAGGTCTAAAGCATGCCCATGTCATGGCGCTTCACGGGGAACTTTCGATGAATAACGAACATTATCTGCGCAGTGTAAAGGGGCTCTCTTTCGCCATCGCTTTTATTATTTCAGGGCCTGCCATGAGTGCTGAGAAGTTCTCTGTCGCCAATGAACAGATTCAAGCGCTGGGTATCAAGACGTCTGCTGTGCAAAGCATGAAACAGACGGTCAGCACGCGATATCCCGGCCAGGTTGTCGTGCCTCCGAAAGCGGAGCAGATCGTCAGTTCCCCACTTGAAGGTGTGGTGGTGCAACTGCTGGTGGGCGAGTACCAGGCCGTTCGCAAAGGCGAGCCGGTCGTGCGCCTGTCCAGTCCGGCGATGAGCCAGCTCCAGCTCCAGCTGTTGCAGGCATCTGCCCGCGCCACGCTGGCCCGGCAGGCCTACACCCGGGAACAGAAGCTGTTCGATGAGGGCATCATTCCGCAGCGTCGGGCGCAGGAAGCCCAGGCAACGCTGAAGGAAGCGGAAGCGACTCTGGTGCAGACCAAGGCCGAACTGGCCCTGGCGGGAATGACCCCGGCCATGATCGAGCAGGTCATCCGCTCCGGGATTCCTTCCGACAGGATCACCCTCAGCGCCGTTCAGGACGGCATTGTCAGCAACATCTCGGTCCGGCCCGGCCAGCGGGTCGACGGTGCCACGTCGCTGCTGAACATCACCCAGGTCGATGCGCTGTGGCTGGACGTGCAGATTCCGGCCGCGGCCAGTATTGGCATTCAGCCGGGCGCGGGCGTAACGGTGGTCGACAAGGGCATTAATGGGCGTGTCATCAACCTGAGCCCGACCCTCTCGGCTACCAGCCAGTTCGTGGTGCTGCGCGCCGAAATCGAAAATGCCAACGGCGCCCTGCGTCCCGGCGAGCTCGTCACCGTGGAGATCCCGGTTCAGGCCGCTGGCAAATCCTGGGACATCCCTCTGTCTGCCGTCGCTCGCAACAAGACCGACTCCGTGGTGTTCGTCCGCACGCCCGACGGTTTTGAAGCCCGCCCGGTCAAGGTCGAAGTCAGCGCGGGGCAACTGGTCCGTGTCCAGGGCAACATCAGCGAACAGGACCAGGTTGCCGTCGCCGGCGTGATTGCGCTGAAAGGCGCCTGGCTTGAAGAGGACGGTGAGTGATGCTGAGCCGTCTTATCCAATTCTCTTTGTCCCAGCGCCTGTTCATGGTGCTGGCGACGCTGTTGCTGACCGGCGCGGGCTGGTATGCCTACCGTGGGCTGCCCATCGATGCCTTCCCTGATGTGGCCAGCACCCAGGTCAAGGTGATCATGAAGGCACCGGGGATGACCCCGGAAGAAGTTGAAAGCCGGATTGCCGTGCCGATCGAAGTGGAAATGCTCGGTATTCCCAAGACCAAGATCCTGCGCTCGGTCACCAAGTACGGCCTGGTCGATGTCACCATCGATTTTCAGGATGGCACTGACATCTACTGGGCGCGGCAACAGGTTTCCGAGCGTCTCGGCAACCTGAGCGACAGCCTGCCGGACGGCATCAGTGGCGGCATGGCGCCGATCACCACACCGCTGGGCGAGATGTTTATGTTCACGGTGGACGGTACAACCTTGTCTCTGGTCGAACGTCGCAGCCTGCTCGACTGGGTGATCCGGCCGGCGCTGCGTACCGTACCTGGCGTGGCGGATGTGAACTCCCTCGGTGGCCAGGTCAGGACCTTCGAGGTACTGCCAGATCCCATCCGCATGGCTGCCAGCGGCGTGAGCCTTGAGCAGCTGACCAACGCGGTCAACACCAACAACCGTAACGACGGTGCCGGCCGACTGGGTGAAGGTGACGAAGTCCTGCTGGTACGCAGCGAGGGCAGCATCCGCACCCTGGATGACCTGCGGGCCGTTGTGGTCAATTCCAACAGCTCCAGCCCGGTGCGGGTTGGCGACCTGGCCGAGGTTCGCCTTGGCACCCTGACCCGCTACGGCGTGGTGACCCAGGATGGCAAGGGCGAGGCTGTGCAAGGCCTGGTGCTCGGCCTGGCTGGCGCCAACGCCCGCCAAGTGGTCGCCGGTGTGCAACTGAAGCTCAAGGAACTGGAGGCCACACTACCGAAAGGCATCACCATCACCAGCTTCTACGATCGCTCGTCGCTGGTCGATAAAGCGGTAGGGGCTGTGTCCAAGGCGCTGATCGAGGCCACCGTGTTGGTCATCGTGTTGCTGGCCCTGTTCCTCGGCAACGTTCGCGCAGCGCTGACGGTTGCCCTGGTACTTCCGCTGGCGGCGTTGATCACCTTCATCCTGATGCGCTTCGTCGGCATGTCCGCCAACCTGATGAGTCTGGGAGGGCTGGCCATTGCCATCGGCATGTTGGTGGATGCCGCGGTGGTGGTGGTCGAGAACATCGTCCAGCGTCTGGCCACCGATCCTTCCGGTGGCAAGCTGCCGCGTCTGCACATCATCTACCGGGCGGTGCGCGAGGTCGCGGTACCGGTGACGTCCGGCATCCTGATCATCATCACGGTGTTCCTGCCGCTGCTCACCCTGCAGGACCTCGAAGGCAAGTTCTTCGTCCCGGTGGCGCTGACCATCGTCTTCGCTCTGGCGGGATCGTTGCTGCTGTCGCTGACCGTGATCCCCGTGCTGTCCTCCTACCTGCTGCGCGAGGTCAAGCACGAAGACCCCTGGCTTGCCCGCAAGCTGCTGGGCATCTATGGCCCGGTGCTGGAGTGGGGGCTTGGCCGGCAGAAACTGATCGCGATCATCGCTGGCGCCATGTTGGTCGTCGCTGGCCTGGTCTACACCCAGGTGGGCAAGACCTTCATGCCGACCATGGATGAAGGCGACCTGATCGTGGGTATCGAGAAACTGCCATCGGTCAGCCTCGAACAGACGGCCGAGCTGGACAAGAAGATCCAGACCGCGCTGATGGCAGCGGTCCCGGAGATCCGGGGCATCGTGGCGCGGGCCGGTTCCGACGAGATCGGTCTTGATCCCATGGGCCTGAACCAGACCGATACCTACCTGCTGCTCAAGCCCATGAGCGAATGGCGGATGGACACCAAGGAAGAGCTGATGGACGAGGTCCGCAAGGTGCTCGATCCAATGCCGGGTATCGGCTACAGCTTTACCCAGCCCATCGAGATGCGCGTCTCCGAGATGATCATCGGTGTGCGCGGCGACCTCGCCGTGAAGATCTATGGCCCTGACCTGGGCACCCTGAGCCAACTGGGCGGCAAGATCGAGTCGCTGCTCAAGACTGTGCAGGGCAACCAGGACGTCTACACCGTGCAGAACGACGGTGTGCAGTATCTGCGCGTGGAGATCGACCGGCTGCAGGCTGGCCGTTTCGGCCTGAGCGTCGAGGCCATCCAGGATGCACTGCGCGTGCAGATCGAAGGCCAGCAGGCCGGCCTGGTGATCGAAGGCAACCAGCGCACGCCGATCCTCATTCGCTCGGACGAGTCGGTGCGCACGTCGCCGGCGGACTTCAACGCGGTGCGGATCACCACGCCGGATGGCCAGACCATTCCGCTGAGCAGCGTGGCGAGACTGGAGCGTGCCGATGGCCCGGTGAAGATCGACCGGGAAATGGGCAGCCGCTACAGCGTGGTGATCGCCAACGTCAGCGGTCGTGACCTGGTCGGCTTCGTCGAGGAGGCCAAGGCGCTGGTGGCTCAGCAGGTGGAACTGCCCAACGGCTATCGCATCAGCTGGGGCGGCCAGTTCGAGAACCAGCAGCGTGCGGCTGCCCGGCTGTCCATCGTCGTTCCCGTGGCGCTTGGTCTGATCTTCGTCCTGCTGTTCTCGACCTTCGGCTCCGTGCGCCAGGCGTTGCTTATCCTCAGCAACATCCCCTTCGCCCTGGTGGGCGGCATCGTCGCGCTGTGGGTCACTGGCGAGTACCTCTCGGTGCCAGCGTCGGTGGGGTTCATCGCTTTGTTGGGTATCGCGGTGCTCAACGGCATCGTGCTGGTCAGTTACTTCAACCAGTTGCATGGCGAAGGCCTGCCACTGCGGGAAGTGGTGCTCCAGGGTGCCCGTCGCCGGTTACGCCCGGTACTGATGACCGCCTCGATCACCGCCTTCGGTCTGGTCCCACTGTTGTTCGCTACCGGGCCCGGCTCCGAGATCCAGCGGCCGTTGGCCATCGTGGTGATCGGCGGTTTGATCACCGTCACCGCGCTCACCCTCATGTTGCTCCCGATTCTCTATCTGCGATTCGCCCACGCGAAAAAGGAGGCCAAAGATGCCTGATACCTGGTTGACGCTGCTCTGCACCCCAAGCTTGGAGGAGAAGCTCATCGACCACCTCCTGGTCGTGACGGGGAACCAGATCTTCACCAGCACACCGGTTGCGGCGCACGGGCTGTCCACCGCGGCACTCAATCCGATGGAGCGTGTCATGGGGCGGGCCAAGGCTGTGCAGATCCAACTCGTGGTGGAACGGCAGCAACTCACGGAGGTGCTGCAATCCCTCAAGGAGGAGTTTCCAAATACCGGGCTGCGCTATTGGACGGTCCAGGTCAGTAACTTTGGGGAGTTCGTGTGATGAAGCGCCTTGTTCCCCTGGCTCTGCTGATCAGTGTGTGTGGCACGGCCGTGGCGCAACCTGCCGCTCCGGCAAACATTCTGCCCAAGCCGCTGGTGGTGTCGCTGCTCAACGCCGATCCCCGCGTGGCCTCGGCACGCTCCAGCATGGATGCCGCCATGCTGGAGGCTGGCATCATCCGGCGTTCGCCTTATGAATGGACGGCCACGGCAATCGGCCAGCAACGGCGTACCGACGCTGGCCCCAACTACAACGAATGGAACGTGGGTATCGAGCGCACGGTGCGCCTGCCTGGCAAGGCCAGTGCCGACCAGGACATCAGTTCGGCAACGCTGCGATTGGCAGATGCCACCTATGGCGAAGTCCGTCATGAAGCCGCGCGGGAACTGATGACCCTGTGGCTGGATTGGCTGGTGTCGGAGCACGCGCTCACCATCGCCAATAAAGGCCTGGCCTCAGCCAAGGAAAGCCTGGCGGCGGCGGAAAAACGCAACCGTGCGGGTGACGCCTCTAAGCTGGATGTAAGCCTGGTCAAGGCGGAAGTGGCCGAGCAACTGCGACAAGGCAACGAAGCCAAGATAAAAGCCGCTGCGAGCTGGGCAACACTGTCGCGGCGCTTCCCTGGCATCGAGCGCAAAGTGGTTGATCTGCCCATTCCTTCGGCCGAACTCGGTCAGTACGACACCTGGCGCGAGCGGATCCTGGCCGAAAGCGATGTGCTGCGTCGGGTCGAAGCCTCTCTGCTGAGAAATCAGGGGCAATCGGCCCGGGCGAAGGCTGACAGGGTGCCGGATCCTACGTTGGGGGTATTCACCGCCTCCGAGCAGGGCAACCGTGAGCGCATCTACGGTGTCAGCTTCAGCATGCCGATCCCCAGCGGGTCGCGCAGTGCTCGCTACAGCCAGGCGCTGGCCCAGGAGAATGCGGCTCGCGAGGATGTCGACCTGGCCAAACGCGAGCTGGAAGCCGGGATTGCCCGTGACGTCGAACTGGCTTCAGGTGCTTACGAGAGCTACCTGATCGCGAAGGATGGCGCCGCTGCCATGACCCAGAACGAAGCACAGATGCAGCGTGCCTACGAACTGGGCGAGGTGGATCTGCAGTCGTTGTTGCTGGCTCGCCGGCAAGCCGTCGCATCGTCTACCAGCGCCCTGCAGGCCCACGCGGATACGCTGCGCACCCATCTGTCGCTGTTGATCGATGCCCACTGGATATGGGGGTTGGACGAAAGCTGAGTTGTTGCGTTGCCCGGCATAGGCCGGGCAACCTTTCAGAATCGTAATGAGTTACTCATGCTCCGGTTAGTTTTCGGCAGCAATGATAGGAAACGGCCAGTGACCACAGCTGAATAATAAACGGCCGTCCTATCTCAATAAGGGAAGGTCTGAAGTAACCCTGTATTTCCGGTCGACTTCAGCCCTTGCTGCTTTTGAAAGCGGGCCGTCGATCAAAATCGACCAGGTAACCCGCTCAGTTCTCCGTTTTTGGCCGCCGCGAGCACCTCGCAGCAGCCATTTTCCGCATTACAGGTGCACCTTTCCTGCGGTAGTCAGCAAATGTCGGCGCGCCATCCATAGGTTCGACAGCGCGAACAGCGTCACCAGCTGAGCGGTGTTCTTGGCCAGGCCACGGAAGCGCACCTTCACGTAACCGAACTGGCGCTTGATCACTCGAAACGGGTGCTCGACCTTCGCTCGCACTTGTGCCTTGGCCTTCTCGATCTTGCGCTTGGCTTTGTACAGGGCGCTGCGTTTATCGAGCTTCTTGTAGGTGCTGCGGCGTGCTGCGACCTGCCAGATCACTTCGCGGCCCGCATGTTCGGGGCGCTTTTCGACGCCGGTGTAGCCGGCATCGGCGCAGACGACGTTCTCGTTACCGTGCAGCAGTTTGTCGACCTGGGTGATATCGGGGTTTGGGGAGCAACGGAACAGAAAGTGCACTTAAGCCCAGCGCCTGCCCGCAAACCCTTGTGGCGTCTGGTTAGTTCGGGAAAACCAAGGTTTTGCCGAACTCTATCGAGGAATGGCTCGGTTCGTTAAGCTCCCCACGCTACGGTTCAAATAACTGGTACGCTTTATCAAAGTTCAACTATTACTAACGTAGTCGAGTAAACGGTACTTTTGATGAAGATCGGTTATGCGCGAGTGAGCACTCGGGATCAGAAAGCCGACCTACAAGTCGATGCCCTGAAACAGGCCGGGTGCGAACGCATCTACCAAGACATCGCCAGCGGCGCGAAAAGCGCCCGTCCGGAACTGGACAAACTGCTGGCCAACGTGCGTCCGGGTGATGCCGTGGTGATCTGGAAACTGGATCGCCTCGGGCGCTCGCTCAAGCACCTGGTCGAGCTGGTCGGCGAGCTGGCAGAGCGTAAGGTCGGCTTGCAGAGCCTGAATGACCCCATCGAACCACCCATGCCCAAGGCCGCCTGGTGTTCAACCTGTTCGCCTCGCTGGCCGAGTTCGAGCGCGAGCTGATCCGCGAGCGGACTCAGGCGGGCCTGTCGGCCGCACGGTCGCGGGGCCGGATCGGTGGCCGTCCCAAGGGTCTGCCCGCCAAGGCCGAGGCCACCGCCATGGCGGCGCAAACGCTGTACCGCGAGGGTCGCCTGAGCGTCAGCGCCATCGGCGAGAAGCTACACATCTCCAAGAGCACACTGTACAGCTACCTGCGCCACCGGGGTGTCGAGATCGGCGCATACCAGAAGAGCGCCCGGTCACGCGATCAGCAGATCACGGCCTCGTCGTCATCGCCGGCAGAGCCGCCCGCTGTCGAGCGGGTGGCCACCGTCACCCTGCGCCTGGCTGTGGTGAATAACAGCAAGTTCGTGCGCGGCCGGAAACGGGCCAAGGAGAACATCGAGCGCTACTGCCTGGAACCCTACGGCATGAAACGGCTGGAGTCGGGCCACTACGAGTTGGCCATTTCGTATCGAAGCGACGACGAGCTGGACAAGACCGTGCACGACCTGCTGACCGAGATCAGCCAGGAAGCCGACATGCGCAACTGCTTCATCGAGGCGGATGCCTGGGAAGAAGGCACCGAGCGCAGGTGGTAGGGCTTACGTTGGTTTTTGGTTCCATTGCTCCCCAAACCCCCAACCCAGGCCGGTCAGCGCCAGTTGCCCGTCTTCGAGCAGCAAGCCATTGAGCGCACTGGCGTGCTTGACCTCGGCGACTTGAAACCATTCGGCCCAGGTGCCGCGTTCTTCGTCGTGCAGCAACGGCAGTTGGCTCAAGGCCTGGGGCGAGTCGATGGGGGCGTGGCGCTGAAGGAATTCGCGGCTGCAATAGGGCGAGACGGCACCCGAGATCAGCGGCTCGCTGTGATTGCCCGGCCAGTGGCTGGTTCGCTGGAATAGCTGCGGTGGTTTGCGTAGGTGACGTTGATGTCCAGTTCCGGGTTTTGCGCCAGGAACTCGACCAGCCTCGGAATGAACAGGTTGATGCCAAACAGCGGAATCAAGCTGATGGTCACCTGGCGCATGACGGACTTCTCGCGCACATGCTCGGTGGCGCTGTGCAATACCGCGAAAGCCGAGCGGATGGCACGGTAATAGGGGGCATGCCGAGATAAGGCAAAGTTCACTAATTTGGTATGCCGCCGCTTGGGCTGTTGGGCCGCATGCGTTTTTCGCGTTCCAAAGCTCGCTCGGTTTTTGGCCCATCCACAACCGTTTTCGGGGCGTGCGCTTTCTGCAGGCGCTGGGCGTCCCGCTCTTTTTGCAGCGCCAGTGCCGTGGTTTTGTCGTAGCGCTTGGCAATAGAACCCGGCAAACCGGCGATAGCATCGGTGTAGATCCTCGCTTCCAACCGCGCCCGACTGATGGCCACGTAGAACAGATTTAGCGAAGTGGTACGGCTCTTGGTGTTCACGGAGATCATCACGCGATCATTGGTTAGGCCCTGCGCACTGTGAACAGTCGCGGAATAAGCGTGTTCCAGGTGCAGCGGTTTGTTCGATGGCAGCTTCACCACGCGCTCCGGCTTTCCGTCGCGCTCTCTGGTCGAAGCCAGCTCGATCATGCCGTTGGCTGTGCTGATAACTCGCATCCGGTCGCCGTTGGTGAGGTCGAGTGATGGCGTGTTGCGGGTGATGCGTACCAGGTCGCCAATGGACAGCTCCGGGCGCTCTGCCTTGTAGACGCTGAGCTTTGTAACCTGTCGCGAGTTGATCTGACGGCTCTGGCCATCGGCACCGGTCACGACAAGGATGTTTCCCGGTAACGCCTGTTTGACGGTGTAGTTCTCGCCACGAACCAAGCCCGCTTTTTTGTAGTCTTTCTCCGGCTGAATGACCATTCCTTGCTGGTAGGTCGGTGCGTAGCGCCGCTCTGCCTGAGTCATATCAACGCGGTTCAACGTGTCGAACTTCGCCCCCCGGCCCTCAAGGCCCAATGCCTTGCGCGCCAAAGTGTTGATCTCTTTGCGGTCTTTGTTTGTACCGGCAACGATCAATACCTCTCTACGCTCCTGGTCAGTCAGTTGCATGTAGTCGTTGACGATCGCTTGATGTCGATCGATAGGGTTGCGCAGTTCCTCAATGTGCTTGATGTGCTGCAGCGACTTGGGAGTATTGCCATCGGCGGCGTGCTCGACGGCTAATTTCAACTCGGGGTCTTTCTGCCGCTGGATCTCCTTGATCCGGGCGGTTTGCATGCCGTTCTGCTGGAGCTGGGCGAATGGTTTTCCCGCCTCGATGGCCTCGGTCTGTTTGGTATCGCCCAGCTGAACAAGGCGGGCCCCGAACTTTTCCACCAGCCGCATGAGCTGTTCCATCTGGCGAGCGCCGACGACACCGGCCTCGTCGAGAACAATGATAGTCCTTTCGTCCAGGGTCTTGTCTTTGGTGTTGAAAAAGCTGGCCAGGGTATGAGCGTCCATCCCCTCGTTTTTGAGTGCGGCAACTTGGTTCCCATACGGCGCCAATGCGAGGATTCGATAGCCGAGTTGATCCTCTGTCTTGCCGTAACTCATTGCCTCGTTGACGGATGTGAGCAGTTGCACGGCCCGCTCAACGGAGTAGGTTTTGCCCGTACCAGCATCACCCTGAATGCCGACAAACCGATTCTCCGTGCTGACGATGGTCTCGACGGCTTGCCGTTGGCCAGCGGTGAGGGTTGATCCTTCAAGTGCTTTAGCGACCTGCTCCTGGGACATGAGCGGCGTCACCTGGCCCCGGCCAGTGCGCTCAATGGCAAGGATGGCTTTCTCGCGCTTCAAGCCTTTCTGTGTGGTGTAGCGCTTCTCGGTTGGCACCAATGAACCGCGCTCGATGGCGGTGGCCACGTACTGTTTTGCCTGCTTGTCCGTCCAGCCTTTCAACTCCTGCAGGTGAGCTTGCCAACCTGCAGGCGACAACACGGGCGCGTTTTCCGTGGGCTGTGCCATTGAGTAGGCCGGTGCTGACTCTATGAGCGTACCTTGTTGTACCAGCCGGGCTATTTCGGCCCGTACCTGGTCAGGCCCGGCCAACCCTACCGAACGCTGGAGCGCCACGGTCAACAGGTCCAACTGGGTAACAACCTGTTCACGCTCGGTCAGGTGATTGATTGCGTATTGCACAACGGCTTGGGCCGGTGTCAGCCCTGCGGGTAGATTGGGATCAGATGGAACGCGGCCAGCGCCTGACGCTGGGCCTGATTCACCATACTCGCGGCCATCCAATCGGCTTTGTGGGCCGTAGTCGATCCCTAACTCACCATACTCGCGGCCATCCAATCGGCTTTGTGGGCCGTAGTCGATCCCTAACTCGCGGCTTTTCGTCACCCAATACTGTTTCACCAGATCGTGGTCGCGCTCGTCTTTGTGCGGCCTGGTGGCCATTGAGATAACTTGTTTTTCCAGAGTGGTCGCGTCGGCCCGGGTTTTCCCGTCCTTGGCCAACGCTTCTTCAATGACTTTGCTGCGGCTGGAGAATGCTTCGATCTGTTCCCGTGAAATGTGATTCAGCTCGAAGTTGCCTTTGCCATCGAGTACGCGGATCTCGTAGCCCAGCTCGCGCAGCTCCAAGGCCAGTTGGCCCTTGTACATGGCGTCAACTTCATGCTGAACCTTGAAAATATCGTCGTTGAACAAGGCACGCCATTTACCATCGGCGCGCTGCGTCATGTTCATGATCACCGCATGGGTGTGCAGTTGGGGATCCTTGCCGCGACTCATTTCGTGGCGAAACTTGCCAATGACCATGTTCCCCGTGCGTTCGCGCAGGAACTTGCCCTGTACCTTGCGCCGTGCCTGGGCGAGCTTTTCGACGTGGTGCATGGCCTTGGCCACCGCCCGGTCGTGAGCCAGGGTGACATTTTTGTCGCCGGCGACGAGTGCTTGCATCGACACCGATTTCGGCGCCGAGAATGTCATGTCCAAGCCCATGCGCCGCTTGTTGGTTTCGGCATTGAACGTGGTGTGGATCCGCTCGCCGTTCGGCAACTTGCCATCAAGCAGTTTGGCCAGTTGCAGCTGATCGACGGGGCCGACCAGGCCGAGCCGTTCGGCACCTTCGCCTTGCCACTCGCCGGGTGTTTCCTTGGCGTAGTAGGGGTGCATAGAGAAAACGGAAAAAATCGTACGATAGGCCCTGTGACCCGCAAAGTTCGGGCATGTCTCTGTCAGAGTGTTTGCACTTGCTCGGTTTGCCTTTCATTTCTTGACTACAATCGTGGGAGCTGAAGGATCAGATCCCCTCAACAAAAGCCCCGTCAAGATGCCGGGGCTTTTGTTTTCAGTCCACACCGTTGAGCAGAGAACGACTAGATCATGGTGAGCTGATGCCGGTAGGTGTTGTCATAGAGGTTTGATAGTGCTCCATGTTCAGTCTTTCGCATTCAGCATCTGCTTCTATCTGTGTCGGGTAGGTGAACTGCAATCGCTGCTTATCTTGATTGTCATAAATATCAAACCCGCCAGGAACTGTAGTGGAGTGAAAGCGAGTTCCATTACGAATCGATCCTGTTTCGATGGGGATCGCAGGAACAACAACAAATCTCTGAATCATCGTCGCGTCCTTGTGTTGAGTGAATCTTAACTAATAGCGGCAGCCCGCCACTTCTTCAAGTTTTGATAAACCCAATGACAACCAAGCAGCCTGAAGCCGTGGCCTGTCAGGTTGAAGTCATAGAGGTTTGTAGGGAAACGTCAGGAAAAGCCGAAATAGCCCCTATCTTGACGTACTTCGGTCGTCCGGTCTGACGCCAGGTTGAGGCATACCCCATTCGGACACCGACTACACAACCTAAGGGCTTGCAGGCTGTCAGCAGGGCTTATCGTACGATTTTTTCCGTTTTCTCTATGCCCCCCTCCTAAGAAGAAAGCCCAGCTTACGTGTGCTGAAACACTGCTCCCCTCTGATCTCAGACACACGGCGGATAGGCGGGGCGAGCCGATACCTGGGCGGCAACGGGGCTAATGCCCGCGTAGAGGGTTCTGGGAATGGAGATAGGTGCAGGGGGAGGCAACAACGTGATGATCAAGCTAGTCGTCGCAACGGCCAGCATGAGCAGTTGAATGATTCGGTCGTACATGTGAAGGCACTCCTGGGCCTGGAAGGTGACTGGAAGCTTGCCGTCACGACCGATTCGAAATCCTCTTGGGTTATTTCCGCTCGAATCTGATTCGTCACGACGCCGGCCTCGTCGCAGTCGGAAGCCTGAGGAGTATGGACAGCAACTGGAAGCTAGAAAATGCAGCGTTTCCGTCGAAATCACAGCTAGTCCATATGGACTAGCTCAAATATGGACATTTTTTACAGAATTGTCCATAGGGGCTCTGCCTCGCTCAGAGCAGTGGTCACTCGCTACGGGAATCTGCGCTAGTACAAAAGCATTCCGTTGCAGCCTACCTATGGTGGGGGATTTCGCATTCGCCAAAGCCTCCGGTTGGTTAGTCTGATTTGGCATTTGTCAGGATTGAGTCATTATGTTTCACTGGAATCTCCAGTAAGTGCTAGAAGTTTTGCTCTGAGCGAGTGGTTCTGATGTATAAGTGAAACAATTTGGCATAGGGCTTGTTCATAGTCTTTTTTTAGTTTCTTGATTTCATCATGGTTTGTCTTGTTTTTTTGCTTTAAGCTGTCGGGGTTGAGGGTTTGTTTGGAGGCGTTAAGTGATTGGGCTGCAGCAGCTTCGATCGCTGCAATTATTGAACTATGTTCGGTTCTGCTTTTTTTTATGGATCCTCGCTTTCGCCCCGCTTCCAGAGCAACGGTGTCCTTGTTTATAGAAGATTTTGCTGGAAGAATACGGGTCTTGCCTTCGATAATTCGTTTCAATGCCGAAAAATAATCTTCATTGCTGCTCATAAATCCTCCATTTTTTTCAGTAGACCATATCCCTTTACACTTTCGTAGGTGGCGTCAATTTCATTTTGTAATTGGATGTATTGTGGGGAGCCTGATTCATACATTTTTTGCCCCCGCTTGAGTGTTGTAATGCCTGTTTTAATTTTCCTTAAACTGTGATCATCAAGAATTGATTTTTCGCATCCGGCACAAGCGCGAAGGATATTTGTAAAAGAAATCTTGTCACATGGCTCAATGTTTGTGCAGTGGCCAAGAGGGCCTGGTTTGTATACCATTAGTCCAGTTCTGAATTTTTGCTCAGTAACGGCTCTGTCAGTTGTAATGATGAGAGGGCGCCCTTTGTTTCTAGCGACTTGAATTCGATTGCCCTCACCTCCCCATAAGAGGTTGTTGGAGTTGATTATGTCAGCGTCGTAGTCAAGGAATTGCGCCATTTGGCGTTCGGTTTCCAATTCATCCATCAGTTGCAACGAGTCATCAGTTTTGATGAAGTTAACAGCAAAAGCGCTGCCGCGCCGGTAATATGAAGCCATCATTTCTGTGAATTGTTTAAATTGCACAGCCAGGGAGCCCACTGAAACGAGTTTTGATCGCGCGCAGTAAACAGCTAATGAACGCCTGCATTGATGAGTTGCAAGCGGCCAAGGCTCTGCTAAAAGCACATCTGAATCGTTACGCCAGTCCCGAAAACCGTCAAATTGTTCTAGTTCTCTGATATCAGATTCACGCACGAGCATGTCGGGCCATCGCGCAAGCAAGCGTTTGAGAGTGCGTGCATGGCAGGCAGGAGATATTACTGGTGCGCCATCATATGCTCGAGTTATCTGTTGGACTTTCTTTAAGGCTGGAAAAAGAGGATAGCTATTGATTTTTGTTCTGTCGTACTTGAAGAGTTTTGCGCAGAGTTCACCAATCTTCAGGGCAGAGTTTATGCCTATTTGAATTATCTTGGATGTAACCCAGAATGTATCAGTATGGATTTGACTGCCGATTTTTGAAGTGTATCCACGTAAGATGCTAATCGCGGTCCCGCCAGCTGATATTGTTGTTAAGCTATCGGCGGGTAGGTGCCTGGCTTCATTGTGTCGCATTCCGCTAAATAAATGCACCCAGTAGAGCGCAGCGCATTGAATCTCTCCAATGTAACTGCTAAGCGCTTTCCAGTTGCTAATGGATTTGTTTGAGAAAAAAGCATCAAGGTCTAGAGCGCTCGAAGCATCCTGCCAAGAAATGGCTTTATGCTTTCTTGCTCGACGTAGTGGAGATCCATACATTGGATCTTCAATTCGCCTCGCGTACAGTTCAATGATGGCATCAGATTTAGTATTGAAATCTGTTAGTTCAGAGTGTAGTAGAATTAGTAGTGTGGCATAAAGTCGAGAAGGAATTAACTTGGTTTGCTGCGGGGCGTCTCTCTGCGCTTTCGGGTGTTTGTCATACATAGCCTGCATTAGCGATATGGTTTCGAAACTAGCTGGACCTAGGGTGAGCTGAGCATGTTTTGCTCTTATATAGTAAAGTTCTTTTATTAATCCTAAGGTAAGAAACATTTGTTTTGCGCTAAGGTGTGAGTAACTTGGGAGCAAGATCTTGCGCATATTGCGCTCTTCAAATAGTTCGGAGAGTGTAAGTCTATTTTTTAAAGCTAGTTTAGCAAATTTCCTTAGTTCTATCAGAGTGATCGAAATTGGCCTTCGAGGTTTGTGATAGAGGAATAATCGAGAGATCTGAATTTTTTTCATCTCTTCGGTGATTTCTCTAGCGATTGAGGTATCTTCTCCAGAGTGCCAGCTTGAAAAGTTGTAAACGCAACGTCCCTTTGCGTCGTATGTTTTAAGGTTCCATATGTTCTCTCCGTATTTTGATAGAATATTTCCATCTTTAGTTCGGGAAATAACAAAGTTTCGATCTAAATCGAAATAGTCTGAAGGTTCTGCGCGATGGTCTGGTAGTTGATGGGGGTCAATAGATGAAAGTTCTAGATATGCGATGATGCTCATGAAATGGCCCCAAGTACGACAAGAGTGTCAAAATGGATTGCCCAGAATGGATCGAGCTTGCCCGTTGCTATTTCCGAATTTATTTCTGTTATCTTGTCGGCATATGATCGTCCAGTGTCAGCGATCTCTGATAATATTTCATCGATTCTATGTTTTGTGGGGGCGCTTGAAGATAGTACTGGGTCGGGAGAGTCGTTGTCATTTGTGATTTCAATGATGTAGCGAAGGGAAAGTAAACGTCGTATATCTTGGTCGTCGGCATGGACTCCATAGTGGGTGCAGAAGATACAGGTTTCTGGAGACTGACAATTGGGGGTAGGAGCATGATGAGTAAAACCATTTGCATGCTCGGGTTCAGTCAGCGCTTTTTTCGTACAAGCGCCGATGTTAGTTTTGCTGTCATGTGTTGATTCGTCTAAAATAATTACTGGAATTTTTGAGGCAGAACGCGTTCTGTCGATTGCTGATTGGTGCATTGCCTCAAAAAAACTCGTCATTTCCTTTACGTAATCTTCCAAGGCGGGACGACTATAGCTTTGGCGTATAGTCTCCTCCGTGTTTCCAAGTTTCTCTGCCGTCAGCAGCATATCTCCGCCGCTAAGCTTTATATATTGATAGCTTATATTTTTTCTCCACTGGGTTGGATTAATCCATACCGTATTCGGAAGAATCATTCCAAGGTGTTTTTTGAACGCCCTTAAAGCGGATGTCGAAACAACAGAGATACTATCTCTGCTTCGGTGTGTACTCACAGGTATCGGAAATGCTAAATCAGTTTTTTCATTAGCGATAAGCCAGTCACGAATCTTTAGGTGCTTGTCAAATACCGATGAGAAGCGCGCTCCGAACTCGGGCAGCACTGTCTTTCCCTTAGCCCTATACTTAACCCCGGACATGCGTTTACCTTGCGTTGTAGGCACGATTTCTAAGGAAGTAAGGCGGAGTTGTTTAGCGACGCTCGTATTGCAACCAGTAGCCGCGATGAACGCAAGAAATCCGGCTGTAATTGCGTGGATACCTAAACGGATTCTTGTTAATGATCGTAAGTCGGAGTTCCGATCTTCTATGCGATAGCGCGTTTGATCGAAACGGGATCTCTCAATCACCGTCGTTGCGGCCCGCCAGTCCAGCCCATAATGACGTGTGACATCGGGCCAAGAAGGAAAGTGAGGTGATGACTCTAATAGCTTGGCGATAGAAAAATGATCAGGATTTCTTGAAGCGAAGTGGACGGACCAAAGATAATATGTAGGGTTGTCTGGCGAAACTATCTTTAAGGGAAGCGGAGCGCCTTCCACAAGCACGCGATAGGCTTCCTCTACGTAGCAGACTAACGTTGCGAATGTCCTCGCTTGAGTATCTGAGTCGGGGAGCTCAAGACTGATATGTCTAGAGTTATCTCGGCTTTGAGTGATGTAAGTCGCAAAGCCTTTTATTTCATTCTCGCTTAGCTCTGTGGTCGACGCTATTATGAAGCGCGCTGCACGTTGGTATGATGATGCGGTGCTTAGCTTGATCGGGCTGTCGTTAATTCCTGATTTTCTTACCCGCATCAATAGATTGGCAGTATATGCGAAGTAAGCGCTTCGCATGGATGCTAAATTATTGAATTCGTATGCTTGTTCTTGTGCGTCAATCCAATCCATAAACCTTGAGAATTCACCAAACATTCCAATTGCGGTGCTGGCTGGCCTTCTGCTTAATTCTTCAAGCATGAAGCGCGCTATTGGTATCCTATGTTTATCTAGCGAGGCGAGGTCAACGGGACAGCTTAAGTGCTGAGGGAGTTTACTGCCTCTCTTTGTATAACACAGTGAGCCAATATCCAGGGTGCGCGAGCACGAAGCGTATTTATTGAATACGTTCAGAACTGAAAGCTCAGGTCGCATTATATGTACGTTGTCATCAGCAGGCAGGAATTCCATAGTCTTTCTCTGGATGAGAGTCTGTTTCATTTTATCTGCTCTCCCGAGATGCTAGTGAGAACATGCTTGAAGAGCTCCTCTTCAAATTCATGCTGGATGCTTTTTTTCCACTCCATTCTTGTCTTGTAGTTTAGGTATTGTAATGTGGTGTTCTTGTTTGTGTGCCCCATGCGCTGCTGGACATGTTCAATTGCATAATTTGTGCTCGTGTTGCCAAAATGCTTAATTTGGCTTTCCATAAGATTCATTCCAAATGTGGCGCGCAAGTCATGGAATTTGAATTTTTTGAAATTTGGATGAGTGCGAAATATTCTGGGAAGAAGTATTTGCTGGATGTGAACACGAAGGGCGGCTCCGTCTTGTATATTTACTTGCTGCGCTCTGCGGCTCATATTCCCGTTCGATGTGAACATTTTCTGGCTTTTGCTCGATATTTCTCGCCTGCTTGTGTAGTAAGGAATTCCACTCTTGCTCAAAAAAACATAGTTGTCTTTGGAGTCTCCGTAATAAGAGCGTAGTCGCCGCTTAATAGCTTCAGGGCACCTGCTATAAATAATTATGTCTTTCACTAACCAGCCTGGGACTAATAGTGTCATTTTTTTATTTTTCTTTGTATCTATTAAGGTTCCAGAGCCTATGGCGAGCCTTAAATTTCCATCGGAGTCGAGCCTGCCTTCAAAATCTCGTATTCGGAGGGTACCAATTGTCTGGATGCGTGCGCCCGTAAATAGAGCAAGATAAAATATAAGCTGATATTCACGCGAGGAGTGATGTAACGTTTTTAGAACGATAGCTTGCTCGTCGGTGGTTAATGGGCGAAGTTCCTCGTCATCTTTGATGTACTCGGCACAGCTTTGTTTAGATCCTCCCTTGAGGGATAGGTTATGAGAGGAAATCTTTACTTTTCCGGCAGCTCCGTACTCAGTCTTAACGAAAAGCTCTCTGTTGATTCTCGTGAAAGCTATGCCGTCACCGCATGGCTGGTTTACTAAGCCCCACTTTGTGATGGCGTCATAAAAATTAACTACAGCGTTAATTCTGGATTTTGCTGTGCTTGTTGAGAGTTCTGCATTATCCACAAAGTTCAGTAATTGCTCTCTATATCGATATGTCACTTTCAGACGATCATTTTCCGGAAAGTGAAGAAAATTAAGTTTCTGATCCTCCAGGAAGCGCAGATAGTCAAGTAAGTGGTCCGCAATACCTCTGTATGTCTTCGACTCATATCCAGGCTCACGTTCTAGTTTCGTCGTCAGGTAAAGATTTCCGATGAGCCATGGCTCACCATTACCCTGTATTAAAACTGGAAAGTTTGGGTAGTAACCACTTTCGCTGCGTGTGAATATATCGTCCAGCGCCTTCGTCGAGTCGAGGGGGAAGTCTATGTTTATGCTTTTAAGTTCTAGCAGAAAGAACTCAGGAATTAGAACTCTTCGCGCTTTTGATTCATAGCGGCAACTGTTGCCTTTGAATTTTTGATTTTGATTAGTCATGCATAATCACCACGGCGCTGAAAAATTACTTTCTTGGGTGGTTATGCAGCTTTGTTTATAAAGACCAAGGATCAACCCTGATAAGCTGATTCGCTCTACTGTTCGGGTGTTAGCTTGGTAGGTTTTATATGGGAAATAAAGATAAGACGACACACTTACTCTCCAATTAGAATATTATGGAAAGTAAGGTCGTCCATATCCTCTTAACGGGGGCCGCCTCACCGTGCCATCATATACCGTGAAGATTTTGCGTTAAATAAATTTTGTCTATCAGAATTTTCTTTCCGATAGTATGATCGAGTGCTAAGGTTTGATGGAGTTGCAAAATTCTGGAGCCTAGCGGTTATTTGTTCCTCAAACTGACTACGCCTGGCCTCAGACGGGCGACCTCCTAGGCAGGGATTCTGAATTGGATCCCCTAGATTTCCGTACCTCCATTCCAATTGTCATGGGGCGGTCAGTTCAGCTTGCGCCGGATATTGACGTACGATTGGTGCGACATTGTCAGCGCCTTCAGCCTGCAGAAGCGTGTGCACTGTCGCCAGGATTGGCTCCAGCTGATCCTTACTCACCGTAACTCGACTACCGCCATTGGCTTCAAACTTCGGTGGTCCCGACGTCTCCGCATCTGATTGACGTGCCGCGCGTCATGCAACCATACAAGATGATGTCACCGTGAGATTACTGGGTTAATATACAGTTCTATGGACAGCTGACCCAGCAGGAGGATTTGATGTCTCTCTCTCGTGGCATTGTGGAAATCAGAACGCTTGATGAACTGTCATCTCTGTACGAGATTGCCCCAGACTGCACTCTAACGAAGGAGCAGTATCGAAACCCGCTGCGGCCATATCGGCTGATTCGCCCTGAGGCGAGCTGCCAATACCAGAAAAACGGGAAGCGCTGTTCCCAGCTGCATCAGCACGGCTTTGTGGTCGAGCTGCACGACGATTCAAAGGTATTGATAGGGAATTGCTGCGCACTCAATCATCTGGGTCTTGATGACGAACAGGTCAGAGGCGATTTCAAGCGGCTAAGCGCTACTGAGCGGCAGAACATACGTCGGCATAAGATCGAGACAATGCTCAACCAGCGGGACAGCCTCATTGTCCGGACCCGCGCTGCGAGTATCGAGTACAGAAAATTGCACAGCTCAGCTATGCAGACTCTCAAAGCACTCCCCATTGAAGTACGTCGTGCTCTGCTTGATCGCTGGAAGCGGAATGCATTAGAGGTTTCTTGGGAATACCTGATCATCAAGAAGGGGAAAGACGAAACGGGGAAGCCATATGAGGAGCGCGGCTGGTATGCGCATTCCTTCGGTCAGTTCAAAGGGCTGGGCCTGTGGCTGCAACTGGATCAGCAGCTGTATCAGGAAACGCTTTTGAATCTACGTCGGCAGCTCGAAGCTGTCCCCAACAAGGCGCGATTGAACCAAGTGGAGTTGGAGCTTGCGGAAGCTGCGCTTAGCCAAGTGGCGACCCTGGAGACCATCGAGCGCGAGTTACACGGCCAGTCTGAGCTGTTGGAGGATTTCCGCAAGCCGGCGAATTTACAGTTGGCAATCCAGGTCGTCAGCAACCAAAAGGTCCGCGCTGAAACGGTAAAAGCGATTTACCAGCTTATGGGTGAAGCCTGCAGCATGAACCCTGAAAAATATGTCGCCGAAATCGATCTGGCGTTGAAGCAAAAATATTCGGCGAACGGCATTCGCATCGCCTCTTAACCTGCCTCGACCGGCGCCTCATCGTTAAGCCCTGACTGGCAGTTTTTACCAACCTGCCAGCCAGGGTGGTTAGGATACCGATGCCATTAGCATCAGCCCTTGGTCCACGCTCAAAAGCAGGCGACCAAATGCTGACCTATTGCAGAGTCGAATTGAAAGCTGCAGGTAGCTCCCTATGTGCCTCGCTTCTCGATTTTGGCAGCTCAAAATAGCCTCTATCCCACTCACCGAAAACCCACTCTGCGGATATTGGTCTCCGCTCGCCGAGGAGCAGAGGGTGGTTGCGTACCCTGCTGCAGGTTCATTAGTACCACTGTCGATTCTTGGCTCGGGTATGCATGGAGCCACTTACAGCGCATTGGGGCTTCCGTTTGCTTTTGCTTCCCAGTTCGCGCCTGGTCAGCTTCGCCAAGCACTGCCGATCCTTCACAGATTCCTCTCCTACGGGAAGACTTAGGAGCACCACACCAACTCCTAGGAGTCGCAGATTTTGGCTTTAGCTGATCGAATTTCGCAGAGCGGACCGCGCTGGGGCAAAAAATCCAATCAGAGCAGAGGTGATGGTGATGAATACCTCAGTCCGAGAGCGGCACGTTGAGTTCCTGACGTACCCGTTCGAGGATGGAGTCCAACGTGGCGTCCTCGTCCATGAAAAGGTAGCACTGAGTCAAGATTGTCAACGGATGAACGTCCATCACAGAGGCAAGACCATGCACCATTTCAAGGGTAGGGCCCTTTCCTCCGGCCTCGAGTTGACTGAGGTAGGTTTGGCTGCTGTGCGCACCGAAGTCTTCCTGGCTGAGGCCGCGAGTTCTCCTTAGCAGTCTCATCGCTTTACCAAATGCCTGTTTCAGCTGCATTTTTTTCATTCCTACAAAAGGAATGATGAAGCCGTCTTGAACGTCAGACATCCATTAACTATTGTTAATATTTTGAGGATTTATTCGATGTTCAAGACCTACAGGCACGCCGAGCTGAGCCCTGCCAGCATCTTCGGGGAACCTTCCACCCGACACTGGCAATTTATTGAGCTTGAGCTGCACCACCCGTGGTTTTACGTGGAGCTGGTACGCGATCATGGCGATGACATCGTTGGAAGCATGCTGATGATCCCCACGGTACCGATTCTTCAGCAAATGCTATCGGAACTGGATGATCATTCCTGGTTCGCGCAGGCGCACCTGATGTCTCCCGGCCACATGAGGGGAGGGGACGACTGGGTGATGGAGCCGCTCATTGAGGTAAGCGTTACCGAGGATGGCTCAGGGTGTATTGGAGGCTACTTATATAAGGTGGAAGGGGGCAAGAGTTACAGTATTCACTATGCGTCTTCGCGCGAGAACGTCAAGGTTAAAGAAATAATTTTTTCGGCTGAGCGCGATTTGCGCGTACGTGGCTAAGCTTGTACTCGCCGAAATTCACGACTTCCTGAAGGCCAGGTTGACTTGTTCGGTGACGCATATCTTGGCTTTGAGTTAAAAATCCGCCCTCGAAGAGTCTATGTCGACGGGTACATATCCTTTGTTTTTTATATTTCATCCTCATTCTTCTGCCAGCAGGCTGCGGGTTTCTTCTGATTGTAGTGGGTTCTGATCCTTTGAATTGCATGCAGTATGGTTTGAGCACATCTGGATATCATAGGCCGCGTCTGTAATTCAGGGGGTTAGCGATGTTGATAAACCCGCTCCGTGAGCTGCTGTATTCACTCTGGGTTTTTCCATGCAAATATATATTTCTGATTCAAAATATGGCTAGGCGCAAACTGGCATGTAGGGCTGGTGAATATACCGGGCTGGCTCTGTTCTAAACGGTTTATAAGTGCCAATATTCTCAGGCGTTCCTTTATTGATAGCTTGAATTTGGGATGCAATGGGCTATGTTACGGAGACGGCAACGTTGGCTTGATGTGATGCTGATTTTTCCAACAGAGGGCGTAGTGGTCCAGTACTCTCTGCACTGGTGTCTATTGATGCCGGAACGTGCCATGAAGCATTCCGCTTGTCGTAACGGTAGAGTAAATATGATTGTTCGAGGTTGATTCGACTGATCATAAGCCGAACCAAATTGTAAATTGCATCACGGGGGCAAACGGTCCTAGGAGGAAGCCTTCGTCGAAAGTTTCCACAAGTCATAGTAAAAGTTGAGCGGCTTTGTCAATCAGCATCAGTTCCTTGGGCTTATCTATGCTGCAGTCGATCGGGTTGATGTGGATGACCACGACGCACGCCGCCAATGCGAGGTCGGAAAAACAGGCGGCTTGCATGACTCCCCTTGAGGAGACAATCGCCAGCAGAGTGACAAAATGCCGCGTCGGCTGCGTGCCGGCCTTCCAGGGCCTCGCCGTACCACACCATGCCAGACGCAGTTGGCCATTGCAGTGGATACAGCGCGACGGCTCGGCCAGTTAGCCGTCCAGGGTGACGATCTGCTCAACGTTGCTGAGGGCGGCGGTACGACGAGAGGCGAATCATTTGGGCGTCATCAGACTGCCATGCAGATACACGACGCGCTGACTGCCGGCACGTCATGCAGTTCATCAGCATTATGAGTGCTTACCTTTACCCGGTATCGGCTGTCAGCCAGGCGAGCAATTGCTTGGTGCGCCGCATTGGGTTGTGCCTACAGCAATTGATGGCGAGCCTCGAGGTACCAGATCCACACTAGCGCAAGGCACCTACGACAGTCACTGACGTTTCCAGGCGGTCGCCTTTGGCTCTAATTCTGGCGAGCGGTCAAAGTAAAAAGCCCGCCGAAATCGGCGGGCTTATCAATTGTCTCCAAGGGGAGGCGGAGCGCCAACAAATCTCGGAGCCAGCCCTCATAGCATACTCCAGTTTGGCGACAACTGGGGGCCAGTGGGGTGCTTGCTGCTGGTTTGCCACACCGTATACGACTAAATCAAGGCATGGTGGGTCTAGGAAAAACCCGTCATTCACCGTCGCGGAACCAATCGTTCCGGCTGGCCAGGCCCAGTTCCACTTCGCTGGGGATGGGGTTGCTTTCGAACAGATGCGCTGTCCGCCGCTCCTGTTTGAGACAGGCGAGGGGGGTAAAGAAGCAGCGCTCGCACAGGTGCACTTCATAGCGCTCGCCGTCGTGCGCCGTCCCATAACCCCACTGAGCTTCCAACGTCCCGAACTGCAGGTTGCCGCTCGCCTGCCGAGTGGACTCATCACAGATATCACAGCGCAAATCGGTCACGGCCTCCTGTTCCACGCGTCCCAGGATCTTCATGAGGTTATCTCGTTCGTCAGCGTAACTTTAAGCGTAGAAGTTGGCGGCTTGCGCACTGGGCCATCGGTCGCAAGGCCTAAGGCCTTACAGGTCAGGCTGCGCAGCGGCTCACCGCTACGCTGAGAAGTGGTTGCACCTCGGGCGCTGTGCCGGGCGAACGCAGTCTACTGCGCAAGATCGCTAGCCGGGTTTGGCGAAGGTGGCTGTCGATGGCCTGTGAGAGATCTCTCTGCGAATATTGCTCGCACGCGGAAGCCGTCGTGGTCAGATTGCTACTGCCCGCTCTCGGAGTTCGGTATTCAAAATTCGATCGTTTTCGCTATAGTCGACTGGACAGTCGATCACGTGCACGCCTGGGTTGGAAATGCAGCGATCGAGCAGCGGTAGCAAAGCATCAGCGCTTTCTACACGGTAACCGTTGGCGCCGTAGGACTCGGCGTATTTAACGAAGTCCGGGTTCCCATAGTCCAGGCCGAAATCGGTGAAGCCCATGTTGGCTTGCTTCCAGCGGATCATGCCGTAGCCGTCGTCGCGCAGGATCACCACGGTGATGTGCATGCCCATACGGACGGCGGTTTCCAGTTCCTGGCTGTTCATCATGAAACCACCATCGCCGCAGACCGAGATCACTGGACGGTCCGGGTGCACCAGGTGCGCCGCCATCGCCGATGGCAGGCCGGCTCCCATGGTTGCCAGCGCGTTGTCCAGCAGCACGGTGTTCGGGTTGTGCGCCTTGTAGTTGCGGGCGAACCAGATCTTGTAGATGCCGTTGTCCAGGGCAACAATGCCTTCGGGGGGCAGTACACGGCGGATATCGGCGACCAGGCGTTGCGGATAGATCGGGAAAGGGGTCATGCCGAGATAAAGGAAAATTAGGACATACGCGCTGCAACTGATTGTATTTAAATATTTTTCTAGCGTCGCTGAGCTGCTCAGGGTGGGCTTTATAGGCTTTTATAGTCAATTATAGAAACGGCTCTGAACGCCTGATTGAGGTTATGCCGAGGCAAGGGGGAAATTCACTCATTTGTCCTGTAACTCATTGTTATTAATGAGTTTATTTCGACAAGAGGGCGTGCCGAGATAAGGCAAAAATTAGGGCATTCGCTCTGTAACTTGCCGCACTTAAACGAACAGATTGGAAATCCTGCTCAAGCGAAGGCGCGCTTAGCGTAATGGCTTCAGCCAGATACCGCTGAGGATCAGTTCGGCCTGCTGCGAATTAAGTAGGCCGATCTGGAGTTGGCAAAGGTACTGGGGTGTCGGTATCAAGGCTCTGAGCCCAAGTCTCGACCAATGCGTGATCGATCACCAAACCCTCGCTCACGTCGGCCAATGCCTCGCGTGTTAGATCAGCGAGTCGTTGGTCGTGATTTATTGAATTGGCCATTCCCCGTCCATTTTGCCGTGCTCTGCTGCTAGCTGACGGGCGTTGGCTCTGAATAGCCCGTCTTCACGCCCTGGGTGGCCGCGTAATGGCGGGTTTGGAAAGCCAGGACATCCTGCATCTGCTTGCTGACGTCCTCTTCAAGCCCCCATTCATAGGCCAGCTTGTCGAGTTGGTAGCGAGAGACAAGCTGGGTCGCACGCGGTGAGCGCTCTGCTGGTTTCAGGTTTGACCAACTGCTGACAAAGCCTTTTAGGCGCGCGGCTTTGTCCGTTGATACACAGGGAAAGCGACGCAGCAGGTCGACGAGATAGAGGGCACGCAGCTTCTGTTCAGGCTCGCGCAGCTTGCCTGCCACTTCACGCTGCAGTACTGGCACGAGGTCGCGCTCTTCGTACCACAACTGCTTGGCGAGCTCCACAAGAGCATCGGACGCAACTTGGCTAAGACGCTGCTGGGTGACAGTCTCCAGAAGCGTGCCAAAGCTTTGTTTACGATCCAGACGTGGCATCTCGCCCATCCTCCAGGTACTTCGCTGTGACCAGTTTCAGGCAGCCTAGCATTGCACTTCGGTTGCCCACGGCATAATCGATTGCCTCTGTTGCTAGTGTAACAAACTGGCCGACATCGACACGGCCACATTCGATGAGCTGTTCGATATCAGATTGATCGTTTTCCGTAAAGCGGCCGAGCTTGGAGATGGCCAGATCCACGCCGGCGGCAACGAAGATATGTAGCGGCTGCTCACCCTCGAAACCCTCCATGGGGATGGCGCGCTCGCGGTAATCCTCGTGCAGTGGCCCGAGGGCATTGGTGTAGTTCTGGTCCAGGTACACCTGCAAGTCGCGGCCGTCGCCGTCCTCATATCCCTCTGGCGGTGTGTAGACGGCCATGATCTCGTCCTTACGCAGCACACGGGCCGCCTCGATCTCCGCATCGATGTCCGCACTACCACGCGCATGGGTGAGCAGGTGCACCGCGCAGCCGCCGAAGACGAAGACCTTGAGTGAGCCTGGCGGATTGCCATCCAGTAGCGGCAAGGCCCGGGCGAACAGATTACCAATGGCCTGGCCCAGCGGCGTAGTCAGCCGGACAGGTTCCGCAGCCCCCTCATCGGCAGTCTCAAGTAGTGTCATCTCCACCTCCGCTCAGTGCATAGGCTCAGTGTGCCGGTTCATGTGCTACGTGCGCCATCGCTGTTCACAAGCGGCACCCCGAGTAGCTTTAGCTGTGTAGTGGCTTCGACCAAGCGCTCCTGCAGGCCCTGCGTCTACTGCACCTGAAGCGCGGATGCTTCGCTCAGCCGGGACACCTCCTCCTGCAATGTGCGACAACGCTGTTCAAGGGCTTCATTCGAGCGTTCGGAGCCGGCCAGCGTGCTCTGCAGAGCCTCCAGGGCCTGAGTTTTCTGCGCCACTAGCTGTTGCTGTGCATGTCGCTCTTTTTGCAACTGCCGCGCCTCGGTGAGCAAGCGTGCATTGTCGCGGTTCAGTTGCGTCAGTTCGTCCTGCTTGATTATCAAGGTCTGCTGCAGTTGCCGCAGTTCTAGTTGCAATTGTTGTATCTGCGACTCGTGTCGGCGTTGTTCCTGCTCACGCTGTTCCTTGCTGGCCTGCCGGTAGTGCTCCAGGGTGTCGCGCGCATGTCGGTGTTTTTCCTCCAGCGAGTGGATCTGTGCGTCGCGATCCTTGTGCCGCTCCTCCAGGTCGCGATTAGCCTGCTGTAGGCGGGCGTTCTCGATCTCGGCCTGCTGCCGTTGCTCGCGTGCCTGCTGCAACTCGTGATGAGTGGTCTCAAGTCGTTCCGCGTCGAGCGCGGTCTGGCCTTCCAGTTGTTGGATGCGGTTTTCGGCCTGTCGAAACCGATGCTGGTAATCGAGCCGTTCGCGGGCCAGTTGTTCGCGCTCCTGGGCCACGGCGGCCTGCGCCTCCTCCTCTAGCTGATCTGCCAGTTGGCTGACCAGATTGGCCAACTGTTCGCTGAGCGGGATCAAGGCCGCATCCCGGCCGCGCTCGGCGTCTTCAAGCTCTTTCAGGTAGCGGTGAATGGTGGTCTTTGAACCGGTATTGCCCAGCTCGATGCGCACCGCATCAATACTGGGGTGGATACCGCGGGCGAGTAGAGAATTCCGGGCTTTCTGCACGATTGCTTTGTTGATGCCACCGCGGGCCATAAGTGGAACTCCTGACGATTTCGTTCTGTGGTATGTACTATGTAAATACATAGCATATTATCAAGAACTTCGTTTTTTTCCGCTCGTATTCTAGAATTGGATAATCATGAATTATCCAAGGTGATGCGGTGTTTTTGTCGTTTGGCAGTCGCTCACCGGTACACCAAGGGGATGCGCTCAGATGAGCCAGGAGATCGAGCGGTACCTGCAGGCCGGCACTCGTGCCAACACCCGGCGGAGCTATCAGCAGGCGCTTGAGCACTTCGAGGTGACGTGGGGTGGCTTTCTGCCGGCGACTAGCGATACAGTCGTGCGCTATCTGGTCGATCACGCCGCCACCCTGTCCAGCAATACCTTGAAGTTGCGCCTCGCGGCGTTGGCGCAGTGGCATGTCAGCCAAGGCTTCCCGGATCCGACCAAGACTCCGCTGGTCCGCCAGATCCTCAAGGGCATTCGTACTTTGCACCCACGCCAAGAGAAGCAGGCCGAACCTTTGCAGCTGCGCCAGCTCGAACAGTGCGTGTTGTGGCTGGAACAAGCTTTGGAGCAGGCCCGCGCGGAAGACGACTTGCCACGGCTACTGCGCTGTTGCCGCGATCGCGCTCTGATACTGATCGGCTTCTGGCGGGCCTTTCGCAGTGATGAGCTATGTCGCCTACAGGTCGAGCACATCCAGGTGCGGACCGGGGAGGGCATGCAACTGTTCCTGCCCTGGAGCAAAGGTGATCGGGACAACCAAGGCCAGACCTTCAACGCGCCGGCGCTGGCCAGGCTGTGCCCAGTACAAGCCTACGTCGACTGGATCAGTCTTGCGGGTATCGCACGCGGGCCGGTATTCCGTGGAATTGATCGCTGGGGGCACTTAGGTGAGCAGGGCTTGCACCCAAATAGCGTTGTCCCACTCATGCGCGCCGTACTGCAGGCAGCAGGGCTGCCTTCGGAGCTGTACAGTAGCCACTCGCTGCGCCGCGGGTTTGCCACCTGGGCCACCCGCAGCGGCTGGGATATCAAAGCGCTGATGCAGTACGTAGGCTGGAGCGATGGGCAATCCGCATTGCGCTATGTCGAGAGCACAGGAGTGTTCCCTGGGCAACTGAGTGCGCTACAACACATCTCAAACTGGCCCGAGGGACTGCCATAAGACCGCCTTCCGCGGCCCCGATCTGCACCTAGCTGCGCACTGGGAACACCAGCTCGTCATGTGCGGTGCAAATGAGTCGATGATCCAGCACATGGAAAATTGCAGGGTTCTTGGCATCCTGGGCACCCACAAAGAAGAGGTAACTGCGGGATGCCTGCTTGTCTTTTTTGGCTTTTATGTTCTCTTGCCGGGCTATTTCCAGCTCATTTTTCAGTCGCCCGCGGGCAACTGCTGACCACTCGCTCCAAAGGACGACCACCTGGTAAGGCGTTAGTTTTTTCTCTTCCCATTCGCCCGCGTTGAGTGAAATGGTCAAGTGTTCATGCTACAAAGACGCGCTGAGGGAACGCTGGTCGAGGCAGTCCAGGTTGTACTGCCTGCGAGGCTGAATGGATCCAATGACTGGACGATGGAGAAGCTGACCGAGCTGATAAGGGTCTATGACCGGGACGAACGAGTCTTGGGCTACGACTTCCAAACGGCATCAGGCCAGACCTACTCGCACAGAGATTGCCTGTACTCACAGGACGGAGCCAAGCACCAGGTCTATTGTTCGATGATGTGTCCCGCATGAGATGGTCGCCACCTCTGGTGGTTCTTGGCAGGGCCACTCACGAGGTTTGACAGGACAATGAAGGCTCTTCCCGAGAAAATCCTGGACATCATTCAACAGCTTCCAGAAGGTGAGGTTCTGACACCTAGCAGATTCCTGCATCATGGTTCTCGCCATGCTGTGCAGCGAGGACTCTCTCGCCTGGTCGAAGGTGGAAAGCTGTTTCGCGTTGCTCGGGGCATTTATGTTGCCGCAGTCGAAACTCGGTTCGGCGTGCGCCCGCCGGCACCGGAGAAGGTTGTCCACTCGCTGGCTAATGCGCTGGGTGAAGTGCTGGTCGACCACGGGGCTCGTGCCGCGAATAAATTAGGGCTGAGCACACAGGTTCCAGTTCGCTATGTCTTTCTAACCGACGGACGCTCTAGGGAGCTTCAGGTAGGCAAGACCACCGTGTCGATTCGGTATGCGCCTCGATGGTTGATGGCTCTAGGCGCTACTGGAGCGGGGGAAGCCATTCGAGCATTGGATTGGATTGGCGAGGCAAGCGTGGGGTATGCCGTTTTCAAACTTCATAAACTACTACCCGAGAGCGAATGGGGTGATCTGGTGTCAGCTCACCGCTCGTTACCTATCCGGATGGCGAATGCAATCTGCGCTCAGTCGAGTTGCACCCACCCTGTCAAGTTGGGCTAGCGGTTTAGCTGTAGCCTACTTACCGCCAGATCGGCATCATCTGGAATGGGGCAATTCGATGTGAAAGCCCGTGAGGCCGGCGGCTGAGGTGCACCAGATGCGGCCTTTGTGAGCCTCAATGATGGATCGGGTGATGGCAAGTCCGAGCCCGGCGTTGCTCGGGCTTCCCTCCCGCCGAGCGGGGTCGACCCGGTAAAAGCGGTCGAAGAGCTTCTCTAAATGCTCTGAGCTAATTGTGTCCCCTGGGTTCTCGATGCTGAAGGTTGTGGAGTCCGCTGTCTCGCGGATCAAAACCGAAATTGTATGTCCCACCGGCGTGTAGCGCAGTGCATTGGACAGCAAGTTGGAAAGTGCACGATCAAGCATCAGCCGATCTCCCAGCACTTGGCCTGTGCCTGTGAGCGATAGTTCAATGCCATGTTCTTCGGCCAGAAGGTGGTAGTAGTCAAACAGCTTGAAGACTACGTCAGCCAGTTCGATCCTGGCCTGCTCGGGGATGATCAGGCCATTATCAGCCTTGGCCAAGAAAAGCATGTCATCAATCATCCGAGACATGCGCTTCAAGTCCTCCAGGTTGGAGTAGAGATTCTCTTCATAGGCATTGATATCGCGTTTCTTGCTCAGCACGACCTCGGTGTGGGTCATCAGGTTGCTAACGGGCGTGCGTAGCTCGTGGGCAATGTCGGCCGAAAAATTGGAGAGCCTAACGAAGGCATCCTCTAGCCGAGCCAACATCGCATTGAAGGATAGAACCAGTTGCTGAAGTTCCCGCGGCACTGGTTCGAGAGGGATTCGTTCCTGTAACGAGCGAGCGGACATCCCGGAGGCCACATGAGTGACTTGCCGCAGAGGCCTAAGGCCGCTGCGAGCAACCACCCAGCCGAGCGCGGCACTGAACAGGGCACTGATGACCAATCCAATCCAGAACCATCGTTGCAGCGTGTCGAAAAAGTGTGTGTGATTGGTGACGTCAAGAATCAGCAAAGCTGTGAGCGGCTCAGCCTGATCGGCTACCGAGATTTGCGCCGTCATGCCGCGGTACATGTGTTGGCCGTTCTGCCACTCCCACATGCTCTGCTCATTTTCACGTCTGAAACGCTCTGGTACTTCGACTGCTCTGGGGTCGGAGAACAGTACAGAACCGTCACTGGCCAGGATAGTGGCCGCCAGATCCTGATGGGCTCCCAGCAAGGCTCGCAACTGCGGTAATTCTTCCGAAAGGCTCGCTTCACCGCGAGCATTGTTGAGGATATGTTTGGCGGATTCGAGTTTCTCCACCAGGGCCTGCCGATCCAGCATCTTGAAGTGGTGCTGGCTGAGCATATTGAAACTCAGCCCTGCTACCGTCAGGACTGCAATTACCGCGGACATGAACATCAGGCTCATGCGTGCTGTCAGCGAAAGGTGCTTCATATTCACTCCGGCGCATCCATCATGTATCCCATGCCGCGGGCGGTATGAATCAGCTTGAGATCGAAATCGTCATCGATTTTTGCGCGTAGCCGGCGTACCGCAACCTCAATGACATTGGTGTCGCTGTCGAAATTCATGTCCCAAACCTGAGAGGCAATCAGCGACTTCGGGAGCACCTCGCCGCGCCGGCGCAGTAGCAGTTCCAGCAGTGAAAACTCCTTCGCGGTCAGGTCAATTCTTTTCCCGCCACGGATCGCACGCCGCTTCATCAGATCGACTTCCAGATCGGCAATTTTCATGGTGGTCTGCGTCGGCGAACCATTACCTCTGCGCAACAGCGTTCTGACCCTGGCCAGAAGCTCTGAGAAAGCAAATGGCTTGATCAGGTAGTCGTCCGCACCCAGCTCCAACCCTTTAACGCGGTCTTCCACACCATCGCGTGCCGTCAAGAACAGTACGGGGACGTCTTTTCCTGCTGCGCGCAACATGCGCAGCACTTCCCAACCGTCCAGCCCAGGCATCATTACATCCAGAATTAGCAGGTCATAGGCTTCGCTAAGTGCATGCTGAAGGGCATCTGTACCGGTCATAACCCGGTCGACATTGAACCCAGCCTCGGTGAGACCTTGCTGGAGGTACGTACCGGTTTTGGGTTCGTCTTCAGCTACCAGTAGTTTCATGTGTGCAGACTCCAAAAGTCGGGTGGCCTGAGTTTGCAGGCAAACCGCGGCCCCAACCAGAAGCTTACGAAAATGTAATTCTGACTTCAGCTCACTGACAGGGTGGCTTGTCTAGGGTGCAAGCATGAGCACTAGGTTGTGCTCTCGGCCCTCGACAGACCAAAAGCAGAGGTGCCGGCCATAGTTAGCACTGATGGAGACTGCCCCATGAAATCGCTGAAACCTTTACTTCTGGTTGGTTCGCTGCTGCTTTCTTCTATGGTCTGGGCCGAAGGGGGGGGTGATCGTACCTTTGAGCGCATGCAGCAGATGCGCGACAAAGCGGAAGCCGTGCTGATCCAGGCAGAGAAGGCCCCAGTCGGCGAGCGGCATGTGCATATGAAGGAGCACATGAACATGCTCGAAGACCTCATGAGTCAGCTGCACAATGAACATCCTGCTCCAGGCATGTCTGCCGAAGATCATTTGGCCTGGATGGAAAAACACGACAAGTTAGTAGACGACGTGCTGGGTCAAATGATTCGCGAGCACAAGCTGATGATGGCCGACAAAGAGTGCCATAAGTAAGAGTTTCCCCCATCTTCCAGGCCTTCCGTGATTGCTCCTTTGGCCTAGCGGCGCCTCAATGGCGCCGTGCTTTTTTCCAGCTGACGCAATTGTAGTTTTGGGGTCAGCGGCCTGGCAGGAAGCGGGGAATAGCATGAGATTTCCAGCCTACCTAGCGAGGTCTCACCATGAAACGCATCCCTCTTAAGCTGCTGATCAGCACACTGTTCATCAGCACCACTTTTCCGGCATTTGCCGAGACCAGCGACAGTAGCAATGGCATTGGGCAGCAGGCCCAGGCGACGCCAGCGACTCGTACCATCTTGGTAAAGATGGACGACATCAACTACAGCCAGAAAACGATCGATGTGAAGCCAGGTGAAACCGTGCGCTTCGTTCTGAAGAACGAGGGCGCGTTGATGCACGAGTTCAACATCGGGCAGGCAGCGTCCCAGCTGGAGCACCAGCGCAAGATGGCGTCCTTGTTCAAGGACGGCACACTGACCCCGACCGGCATGGCCGAGCGCATTGTCTGGCATGAGCGTTATGGCACGGGAGACTCCAACCCTCCAGGCTATCCGGAAGTCATCAAAGCCAAGCATGACGACCCGAACGCGGTTCTCGTCGAGCCCGGCACAACCAAAGAGTTCGTGTGGACCTTCCCTAAGGCGGGCAGTTTGAGCTTCGCCTGTACATTGCCTGGGCATTACCAGGCGGGGATGGTCGGTGAGTTTGCTCTGCGTTAGTCCGGCATCGGTGCTACCCGTTGGCAGCGGGCTGGGTAGCACCGATCTGACGAACCTTACTGCGATGTAGTTTTCACGTCAGCGTACCGCCAGCTGCACCTCATTAGCATCGGGACTCATCCCTCCTCAACACCTCAGAGGCACACCATGAAACTCAGACCCGCTTTCATAATCACCACCCTTGGCTTGCTGCTCAGTGCTGCCAATGCGCTGGCCAGCCCGGGCCACAAGAAAGACAGTATTGGGCAACCGGGAGACGGTCAGGCAGTAGATCGCACCATCGAAGTCCGGATGGGGGACATCTTCTTCGAACCCAAAGCAATGGAGATCAAAGCAGGCGAGACAGTTCGCTTCGTCCTGAAAAATGACGGTGCACTGCTACACGAATTCAATCTTGGCAAAGCGGCATCTCATGCCGCGCACCAGAAAGAGATGGCCGCGATGTTTCAGAACGGCACGCTGTCCCCTACAGGTGCACATGACATGAGCAATATGGGCCATGCCATGGGCGGCATGAAGATGGTCGGTATGGAACACGATGACCCCAACAGTGTTCTTGTCGAACCTGGAGCACGCGAAGAGTTGATCTGGACCTTCTCCGCCGCCACCGAACTGGAGTTCGCCTGCAATATTCCAGGACATTATCAGTCGGGAATGGTCGGTAAGGTGACCGTACGCTGACGTTTATTGATACTCGCCAACTCCGTCCAGTCTGAGACACCTATACTGATCCGGCCGCCATTGAAACGAGGCTATTGTCGTGGACCATACCCATCACACCAGTACCACTGAGCCGCCTTTTTGGAAGAGCAAGATTGGCATTGCGCTGATCATGCTGGCCGTAATCGGCATCTTCTATGTAGCGCGTGAGCATTACGGTCATCTTTCGCAGGCCCTGCCGTACCTCATCCTGCTGCTATGCCCGCTGATGCATCTGTTTGGCCACAATCACGGCGGGCACTCCCACTCCAGCAGCACCGCTGTTTCCAAGGACGAAGAAAGGACATAGATCGCATGCAAAAGACCTCCTGCCATCATGACCAGGATCATTCACATAACTCGCACGCCCACTCCGAGAGCCAGCGCGACCCGGTGTGTGGCATGGAGGTCAAACCTGATGGCCCTTATCGCGAGAGCTTTGAAGGGAAGGCCTATCATTTCTGCAGTGCGAAGTGCCTAGAGAAATTCCAAGCAGATCCTCATCAGTACATGAGCCATCAGTCTCATGGGGAGCATCACCAGCACGCGACTCCAGCACCCACATCGACACCTGTAGGTGCTGAATACACCTGCCCGATGCATCCAGAAATCCGTCAACCGGCTCCCGGAAACTGCCCGATCTGCGGGATGACGCTGGAACCTGTCATCCCGGAGCTGGAAGAGGAGGAAAATCCAGAGCTGAAGGACTTCTCGCTGCGGTTCTGGTGGACCCTACCGTTGACCGTCATCGTGACCGTATTGGCGATGGCCGGCCATTCCTTGCAACTGTTTCATGGCACGACCCAGAACTGGGTCGAGCTGGCTCTGGCGACGCCCGTGACGCTATGGGGTGGCTGGGTATTCTTCACCCGCGGCATTGACTCCATCCGCCACCGCAGCCCCAACATGTGGACCCTGATCGGTTTGGGAACGGCCGCTGCCTACCTCTACAGCGTGGCCGCTACCTTGGTTCCGCAGTGGTTTCCGGCGGCCTTTGCCCAGGACGGACGTATCGGCGTCTATTTTGAAGCAGCCGCAGTGATTATCTCACTCACGCTGTTGGGCCAAATGCTCGAACTCAAGGCCCGCTCGCAGACTTCGGCAGCCATCAAGTCACTGCTGAGGCTGGCACCAAAGACTGCGCGTCGCATCAAGCACGATGGCCAGGAAGAAGATATTCCGCTGACACATGTCCATCAGGGCGACCACCTACGTGTCCGGCCGGGAGAGAAAGTCCCGGTGGACGGTACGGTTCTAGAGGGGGAGAGCGCCGTCGACGAGTCGATGCTTACCGGAGAACCGTTACCCGTGACCAAGCGGGTAGGGGATGCCCTTATCGGTGCCACCATGAACACCCATGGAAGCCTGGTGATGGAGGCGCAGAAGGTCGGTGCCGAGACCATGCTGTCGCAGATCGTTCAGATGGTGGCCAGAGCCCAACGTTCCAAGGCCCCCATGCAGCGTATGGCTGATGCGGTGGCAGGGTATTTCGTGGTCGGGGTGATCCTGATCGCGATTCTGACCTTCTTCGGCTGGGGGCTATTAGGGCCGGAATCAGGCTGGGTATTTGGCCTGATCAATGCGGTGGCGGTGCTAATCATTGCGTGTCCCTGCGCTCTGGGTCTGGCAACCCCGATGTCCGTCATGGTTGCGACTGGCAAGGCCGCTAGCAGCGGTGTGTTGTTCCGCGATGCCAGCGCCATCGAAAATCTATGCAAGATCGACACGCTCATCGTCGACAAGACTGGAACCCTGACTGAGGGGCGTCCCGTATTCCATAGTGCGGAAGGGACAGGCGGTTACGACTCCAATGAAGTGCTGCGCCTGGCTGCTAGTCTCGACCAGGGTAGTGAGCACCCGCTGGCTCATGCCATAGTCGATCATGCGCGCGGTCAGGGCATTGCACTGGTCAAACCGGACACTTTCGAATCTGGCTCGGGTATTGGTGTGCGCGGCCAGGTCGATGACTATCAGCTGCAGCTCGGCAACACCGCACTGATGGACGAGGCGGGCGTCGATATTACCCCGCTGCGCAATCGCGCCGAGCAACTGCGTCTGGGAGGCATCAGCATCATCTATTTGGCCGTTGATGGCCGCCTGGCGGGACTACTGGCCGTTTCCGATCCGATCAAGCCTACTTCTCAACAGGCTGTCTCCAAGCTTCAAAGCGAAGACGTAAAGGTCATCATGGCCACTGGTGATGGCCTCA
Organism: Pseudomonas sp. MB-090624; assembly: GCF_003205245.1. Lineage (NCBI taxonomy): Bacteria > Pseudomonadati > Pseudomonadota > Gammaproteobacteria > Pseudomonadales > Pseudomonadaceae > Pseudomonas > Pseudomonas sp. MB-090624. The sequence goes on from NZ_QJRK01000012.1 coordinate 117,062, forward strand.
CCACAGCAAGAGCCGTGGCGCAGCAGCTCGGAATCGAGGAAGTGCATGGTGAGGTCAAACCGCAGGATAAGGAGAAACTAGTCGCCGATTTGCAGGGCTATGGCCGTCGTGTCGCCATGGCGGGTGACGGTATCAACGATGCGCCCGCCCTGGCCAGGTCTGACGTAGGTATCGCCATGGGCACCGGTACCGATGTGGCGATGAACAGCGCCCAAGTGACGCTGGTCAAGGGAGATCTGATCGGCATCCTGCGAGCGCGCACCCTGTCAGTGGCAACCGTGAAAAACATGAGGCAGAACCTCGCCTTTGCGTTCATCTACAACGCGATGGGAATCCCGCTAGCAGCGGGGCTGCTGTACCCGCTGACGGGGCATCTTCTGTCGCCCTTGATTGCTGCGCTGGCGATGAGTGTCAGCTCGGCGTCGGTGGTCTTCAATGCTCTGAGGTTGAAATCAACGGACATGGGATAGGCTTCCATACCACCGACCAGGTGATTATTCAGAAGCGCATCTGACCGGAAAATGCCGTACGGTAGTTTCCGGTCCGACCTATCTGTCGCAACACATAGTGACGAGGTGACGTTCTATGGACTGTTGCCGCTGCGGGTAGGAGACTGGTCGTCGTTAACCCATGAGGACTCTCCGTGGCCCGCATTCGCAGACTGATTATCAGCAACTTCCGATCTATCCAGGCGCTCGACTGGGTGCCGGCCCCAGGAATTAACTGCCTCATAGGTCCTGGCGATAGTGGAAAGTCCAGCATTCTAGATGCGATTGACCTTTGCGTCGGTGCCCGCCGGGGCGGCACGTTCGGCGACATGGACTTCTTCGCTCTGAACGTCGAAACACCCATCACCATCAGTGTGACGCTTGGCGATTTGCCGGTATCGCTGATGGATATCGATGTTTACGGCGAGTTCTTGCGTGGATTCAATCCAGGAACGGGAGAAGTCGACGACGAACCGCGAGCGGGGCTGGAGACCGTTATCACCTTGCTTCTGCAAGTTGGTGCCGATTTGGAACCTACCTGGACACTTTTTTCTGAGCGTGCGGAGCAGCAGCAACTCGAACGCACTCTTCCCTGGAAGGAACGAGCGGCACTAGCACCCGCCCGTATCGGCAGCTTTGCGAGTTCGAACTTGTCGTGGAGTCGTGGCTCAGTGCTCAATCGACTTACTGACGAGCGTGCAGAGCTAGGTGCCGAACTTGCGCGCGCCGCGAGGCAAGCAAGAGCGAACTTTGGCAATCAAGCCGCCGGACATCTAACTCAGACGCTTGAGGTGGTGCAACGCACGGCTCAGCATCTTGGGGTTTCGGTTGGAGCGATGCCACAAGCACTCCTTGACGCACATTCTGTGTCGATTGGCGAGGGTGCGATCGCGCTGCACAGCGACACAGGCATTCCCCTTCGCTCCCTTGGCACGGGCTCGTCGCGATTGCTAGTGGCAGGGTTGCAAAGAGCTGCAGCTAGCGCCGCGCCAATTGCTCTTGTCGATGAGGTGGAATATGGGCTTGAACCTCATCGGCTCATGCGATTCTTGGACTCCCTGGGCGCAAAGGACGCTGCCGCTCCGCTGCAGGTCTTCATGACGACTCACTCACCGGTCGCGCTGCGCGAATTGTCCGGCAGCCAGTTATTCGTTGTTCGGTCTGGGCCTCAACGCCACAGCGTTATGGCGGCAGGGGAGGCCAACGAAGTACAAAGTACCCTTCGGAAGGACCCAGAGGCATTCCTCGCCAAATCCATTATCGTTTGCGAGGGTGCCAGCGAGGTTGGCTTCGCGCGTGGCCTTGATCAATGGTGGGTCAGTCTTGGCGCTACCTCATTCCTGGCTCATGGCGGCGCTTATGTGGACGCCGGCGGAGGAAGTCCCGATAACAGTCTTATCCGTGGAACAGCACTTCAGAACCTAGGCTATCGCGTGATGGTTTTTGTAGACGCCGACAAGCCTTCGACCGCGGGGCTCCCTGAAGCATTCTTGGCCGCAGGCGGACAAATTCTTACATGGCGACCAAGCCTCACTTTGGAGGACGAGGTCTTCCGCCATCTCAGTGACCAAGCACTCGATGCACTTCTGGCGAAAGCCGAAGCAATAGTGGGTGCAGAGCTGATGAACGCACACATCCAGTCGAAGTCCCAAGGACGTGTGACACTACATGACATCAAATCTGAAAGATTTATTCAGGGCTACTCGCCCGCGACGCGAGAGCTGTTGGGAGCTGCATCTCGTATCCGCAACAGCGGGTGGTTCAAGTCGTTGACAACCTATCAGGAGGTTGCAAGGGACATCGTCGGCCCGTCTCTACAGAACGCCGACCCGGGCTTCATGGCAGTCACGAATCAGCTCTGGACGTTTACAAGTGCCCCTTGAGATTGATCTTTTTGCTATCGAGCGTGGCTCCATAACAGCCCCCGCAGGTTGTGGAAAAACGCAATTGATTGCCGAGACGCTCATCGCGCATAGACAGAGCAAACCCATCCTCGTACTAACGCATACGAACGCAGGCGTTGCGTAAGCGTCCGGCGAACTCACCTTCCGAACTCCAGCATTAAGGGCGATGGTGTCCGCGTATTTTTAAGCGGACGCGATCACCCTTATCGCCAGGATTTCCATGCGCCAACGAAGCTCTTATCCGAA
>NZ_QJRK01000013.1:0-103761 GCF_003205245.1 Pseudomonas sp. MB-090624
CGATTACATCGAGATGTTCTATAACCCTAAGCGTCGACACAGCAGTGCTATGCAGCTGTCTCCAGTAGAGTATGAGAAACGCTATTTCCTGAGCTTGGAGAGTGTCTAGGAAAGCAGGGGCGATTCAACACGCCCTGCAAAGCCTCCATGCTTTCAGGATTCAGTGCAAATGGCGTTTTGGTGTTTGTGTACAAGACATCCCCAGAATCAACCGTGATCAGGTTGTACTCCGGCGAATTAAGGAATGGGCCTGAAACATCGTAACCGATCACAAAGCCCTGATGCTGGTCTGCGTAATGAGCCCACATTAGCGGATTTAACGCACTGCGAGTCATGCATAGAATGGCAACCTGATCCTTCAATTGGTCGATCCTTGCTTTTAGCGTTTCCTGCTTGCCGACTGGGCCAACGCTGTTTGACAAGGCGGTAAGCTCGAAGGGATCGTTGAAGTATTCGGGCTTCCTGAACCCTAGGTTTTGGCTCCTGATGGCAGCCTTGCCACCGGCATAACTGTAGTATTTGTAGAGGATGGTCACGCGCAACTCCTTGTCTCGACAGCTCTTGAGATGTTAGCGCGCATGCCGTCTATAGTCTTTCCGACCGACTGGATAAGTGCATCGCTTCCGCATGGAGGCGCTGAAAACCGGCAGCAGTAGTCAAAGCAGGGCACACGATGGGCACAAGCGGATCAACCTCAGAGGCTGTTGTGCCCTATGTGTGCCCTAGAAACGAGGGCACATAAAAAATACAGGCATAAAAAAATCCAAGGACCGCTAAGTCCTTGGATTCTTTGGAGTTTTTTGGTCGGGACGGAGTGATTCGAACACTCGACCCCTTGCACCCCATGCAAGGGGGCGGGTTGAACTGAGAATAGAGTTCGACGCTTTTTTCGATCAGCCGGTACCACGGGTCCGAAGGCTCCACACCAAAGCGCTGTCGAGCCGCACGACCGACAGTCCAGCCAGCTTCAGGTTGTGCAAAGCAGGCATCAGGCTTTCCCGGGCGACCAATTTGAACAAATACAGCGGCCCGCGAAAGGCGGACGCAGGTTAATCCCACGAGGCCCCTGGCGCACTGCCCAGGCAACCAATCATCCATGCAACCGCCTAGTGAGTCGGGTCTGACGTACACTAAAAGCCGCCGGCGACCATCCTGATCCGTGTCAGAAATCGCCATTCTCGATCGCGCATCCAGCTGGGGGTATCGAGGGTATTTTTGGGGGTACATTTCTGCTTTTTCCACCCGCAAAACCCGCCCTAGAGCCCTGTCCAAATGTTCTTTGGGGATCCCGATAGTTTGTGACTTACTTCCACTGAGATCCAGAAATTACAATAAATACATTAGCTTAACTTAAACTCAAGCCCAATGCCGCCCGTCGTATTCCGCCCATTTCCAACGCGTCTGCGGGTTTTTGGGTACTTTTTCTGTTTCGAAAAAAGTACCCGCACATGACGACTTCCCTCCCTACGCCCGGACTGCGGCGAAAACTCAGCGATGCTTTCCTGCGCGCCATTGCCGAACCCGGCAAGTCCGCTGATGGCGGGGGCGCTGTCGACTGGCCACTAGGTACCACAGAACAAAAAACGATTGCAGCCCGGAACAAAGATGGGGATGTCTACCTGACCGTAGCTTTGAACGAGTCACCTTACCAGCAAGCCATCCAGTAACAAACTCAACGCCACTCCACCCTCGGCCAGGCGTGCCTGGCCCTCTTCGGCCTCGGCGATCCAAAACGCAGCCTCGGCCAGGCTGCCGTAGATCAGTGACGCCAGGGCATGCGGGTTGACAGGCACGACAATGCCCTGCTCTATCAGGTTGGCGATCAGGTGTTGCAGCGAGTCCACGCAATGGCGTTGCGCATCCGGCGACGCACCGCCCAGCACCGCCCGGGCGTCACGCAGGACGATGCGCTGGATCGGTGGTTCGACGGCCATTTCGAGGTAGGCGTGGCAGCGCCGGCAGAAACCCTCCCAGGCATCTTCGGCGCTGTCGGTGATCGCTCGCAAGCGTGCGTCCATTTCAGCGTCGAGTTCCGCCACCACGGCCGCCAGCAAGCCTTGCTTGTCGCCAAAGTGGTGATAGAGCGCCCCCCGCGTGAGCTGAACCTGGGCAGTCAGGTCATCCATCGAGGTCTGCGCATAGCCGCGCTCGCCGAAAAGCTGGCGCGCGGTGGCCAGCAAGGTGGCACGGGTTGCTTCCATTTCGGCACGGGTACGGCGAGCCATCCGGCGGTTTCCTTGTTCTGCGGCATGACGGGAGCATCGTCGTCGATGCGATCCCGGCATTCTCACGGCCTGCTGGCGCCGTGACAAGCGCGCCAGCACCGCGGGCTCAACGTGCGAGCAGCTCGCTGATCGCGCGCTCGATCACCTGGGTATCGGCATCGTTCAGGCCCTCACCGGCCACATGGCCCCAGTCGGACTCAAGCACGCGCAACTCGGCGCGGACGATGCCGCGAGCCTCCTGCTCGGCATCCAGCACCGGGAAATACAGGTCGCTGGACGACGGCATGATCACCGTGTCGGCCTTGATCGCCGCCAGTGCCTGGTCGATGTTGCCGCGATAGCGCGGGTTGGCACTGATGTCCGCATGCTGCCCCATCCACAGCTGGGCGAGCAGGTCGTTGGCATCACGCTTGAGGAACCAGCCCTCCCAGAAGTCGATCAGGAAGTCCTCGAGCGAGGCATAACCCAGCACCCGCTGGTCCAGGCGTTCACGGTAGAACGCCTGGGAGAAGCCCCAGCCGGCATAGATACGCGCCGCGACCCGCAGGCCACGGTGCGGCGGCTGGTCATAGAAGCCCTGGTCGAAGGCCGGGTCGAGTTCGATCGCGGCCCGCACGCTGTCGAAGAATACCTGGAAGTGCCGCGACGTCCGTGCAGCGCTCTGGAAGGTGAACAGCCGATCGACCTGGTCAGGATAGGCCGCCGCCCACTCGAACGCCTGGGAACCGCCCAGCGACCAACCGATGGCCAGGCGGATCTTGCCGATGCCGAAGCGTTCGCTCAGCAAGCGCTGCTGCTGGATCACGTTGTCATGCACGGTGATGTGCGGGAAGCGATTGCCGTTGTGCGGCGCCGGCGTGTTGCTGGGGGAACTGGACACACCATTGCCGAACGCGTCAGGCACGACGATGAAGTACTTGTTCGGGTCCAGAGCCCGGCCTTCGCCGATCAGCCACGCGGTGTCGTCATGGGTGGCGGCGAACGACGTCGGGTAGACGATGACATTGTCCTTTGCGGCATTGAGTTCACCGTAGGTCTGGTAGGCCAGCCTGGCTTGGCGCAGGCACCGGCCGGACTGCAGCTGGATGTCACCCAGTTCGAAAATTTCTGCGTTCATGAATCGCGCTCCCTCGGCCAGGCCGAGTGCAAGGGTCGAATGGGGCCGACTGCCGGCCCCGGTTATCGGTCAGGGCAGGCGGTAGGCGATGACGTAGTCGCCACGCGCCTTGCCGGGGCCTTGGGCGCCGCCAGCGGTCACCACCACATACTGGCGCCCGCTGCGGTTGCCCTGGTAGCTGATCGGGGTAGCCTGGCTGCCGACGGGCAGTCGGCCCTTCCACAGCACATGACCAGTGCGGCTGTCCATGGCTCGCAGGTAGTGGTCCATGGAGCCTGAGAAGAACACCAGCCCTCCCTGGGTGATCAGCGGCCCGCCCATGGTGGGCATGCCGATGGGCATCGCCAGCCCCGGCAGCCCTCCAGGCAGCGGCGTATCCTCGGTGCTGCCCATGGGCACCTGCCAAGCGATCTGCCCTGAGTTCAGGTCGATCGCGGTCAGGGTCCCGTAGGGCGGGGCGATGCAAGGCACGCCCAACGGCGAGGTGAACATGCCGTGGATGACGCCATAGGGTGCGCCGCGCTGCTCGGCATAGTTGCCCGATGCGCCGGTGGGGTTGTAGCCGGCCGCCAGGGCCTTCTCGTGTTCGATGAACTGTGCCCAGTGGGCGATGCGGATGTCATTGACCAGCAACAGGCCAGAGGCTTCGTCGACCGCGCCACCGCCCCAGTTGATGCCGCCGTAGTAGCCGGGGTACATCAGGCTCTTGCGGGTGCTCAGCGGGGTAAAGTCACCGACGTAGTGCATCCGCTTGAACTGGATGCGGCAGTACAACTGGTCGAGGGCGGTCATGCCCCACATACGTTGTTCGGTCAGGGGCGCATATCCCAGCGACACACTGGAGTACGGCTGTTGTGGCGCCGGCCGCTGCCCAGCGGGCGCGCCCTCGGCACTGACCGTGCGCGACTCCGCCAGTGTGCGGGTGAACATCCGTGTACCCCTCATGCCCTCTCCCCAATTCTGTAAAGACCTTCCAGGCGCGAGCACGCCTCTCCTGCGACGGGAGACGTGCACGTACATGGTGTGGAACGCCCGGGCGTGACGCCGCCCGGGCCGTGCGTCATTTTGCGGCATTGGCCTGGGCGGCCAGCGCTTCGGGCTTGTGCCCGCCCATGCTTAGCGCCAGCAGCAACCCCAGTGCGGCCAAGCCGGCCGCCAGCCACAGGTTGGTGGTCAGGCCCAGGCCATCGACGGTCTGCCCGCCTGCCCAGGACCCCAGCGAAATGCCGACGTTGAATACGCCGACGTACAGTGCCGTGGCAATTTCCACCGCGGCGGGCGCCGCCTTCATCATCCAGGTCATCAGACCCACCGACACCCCGCCATAGGCAAGCCCCCAGGCCAACAGCACCAGGCTGCCACCGAACTGATTGGCACCGATGCCGAGAAACAGTAGCGGGGTCAGCAGCAGCCCGACGGCGATGGCCACCAGGGTGAGCGTGGTGCGTCGCGCAGCGATGATGCCGGCCAGGAAATTGCCGATGATGCCGGCGATGCCATAGGCGAACAGCAAGGCGCCGATCCACTGCGGGTCGAAACCGGATACCGAGAGCAGTAATGGGCGCACGAACGTGAACGCCATGAAGTGCCCGGCCACCAGCAACAGGGTCAGTCCCAGGCCCGCCTGGAGCTTGCGATTGCCCAGTTGCTCGGCGAACTGGCGCAGTGTCACCGAGCCGTGCACCGGCAATGACGGGATGACCGCCAGGTGAATCAGCAACACCAGGGCACTGAGTATCGCCATGCTGCCGAACGCCCAACGCCAGCCGGCGAAGTCACCGATCAGCGCCCCCAGCGGCACGCCCAGCACCGAGGCGGCCGCCACCCCACCGAAAATGATCGAAGTGGCCAGGCCGATCGATTGCCCAGGTACCAGGCGTGCGGCCAGGCCGCCGGCAATGGCCCAGATCCCGCCCATGCAGAACCCGACCAGCACCCGCGCGGCCAACATCCAGGCCATGCTCGACGCCAACGCCGAGGCGACATTGGCGACCACCAGCAAGCCCAGCAGGCCGCAGAGAATCCAGCGGCGGTCCAGATTGCCCGCGGCCATCACCACCAGCGGTGCGAAGAAGGCCGCCAGCAAGGCTGGCAAGGTGATCATCAGACCAGCGGTGCCCGTCGTGGTACCCAGCGTTTCGACGATGGTGGTCAGCAGGCCGACCGGCAGCATTTCAGTGGTGACCACGGAGAACGTGGCGAGCCCGACGGCCGCGACCGCCAGCCAGGGGTGGCGGACGTTCGGTGCACTGGCGGTGTTTGCAGATGCGCTCATGATTGCAGATCCCTTGAATGAAAATCAGGCGTCGCCGATGACACGAGGCCCGGTGGCGCCCACGGATGATTCGAACTTCCCTGCGACAAGGCGTAGGTGCCCTGCCGGCATCATACATACAGAATGTATGTAAAAAGACACTACCACGCCTCCCAGGCCCCTACAACAGCCCACCCGTCGGGCGTTGCTCAGCCGGCGCGCGGTCGCGTCGACGCCGCGTGATCGATGGTCAGCAGCACGTACAGCGTCTCGCCCTGCACGGCCCAGCTACCGTGAAACACATGGCCATCGGAAAACCTTTCTCCCAGGCGCTGCGAACGCAGCGCCAGCTCGAAACGCCCTTGGTCGTCCCAGTCGGTCAATTGCGCTTCGTCCATTTCCAGCTCCACGTGGCAAAGCGGAAATACTGCCTTGTAGAAGGCTTCCTTGGCACTGAAGCACAGGTAGAAGAACCGCAGCGCCTCGTCACCCCGCATCCGCTGGAAACGCTCCCGTTCCTCCGGGTGCATGGCATGCTCGGCCATCTCGGACAATTCCGGGTAGCCGACCATGTCCTCGATATCGATGCCCAGGCCAAGACACAGCCCGGCATCGGCCACGCACGCCAGCGCCAGCTTCCGGGTGTGCGATATCGACCCCACGGTGCCCAGCGGAAAACGCGCGTAACGATAAGGCCGGGCAATCGGCAACCAACCCTGCTCATGGCCCAGCGCCCCCAGCGCCGCCGCCGCACACACCCTGCCACCGGCGAACTCGCGCCGACGGGGCGCCAGTGCCGGGCCCAGCCAGCGAGCGTCATGCAACACCGCGTCACACGGCGTGCGGTAGCCCTCCAGGTCCAGGGCGAACAGCGCCAGCCCCGCCGGGGGCGGCCCCCGTCGAGGGTGAGGTCGCGATCTGATGCTGCAGCTGTCTCGGGCATTGATGACTGGGAGAACGTCCTGGCGGGCAGATGCACCCAAGTGCATGTTCGTGCCGTCGCGCATTGTGCCGACAGTGTTCGCCTGGAGCATCATGCCCGCCCTGCAAAGCACCTACCCTCCCCCGGTCAACGGTGTAAACCCGCCACCCCACCACCCGATCCCATGGAAGCCCTGGACATGCTTACCCACTTCAGACCTGCCGAGGCCTCGGACGCGCCCGATATCGCGCGCTTCTTTCAACTGACATCAGAAGGCATGGCCGATTACATATGGAGCAAGCTGGCCGCGCCGGGAGAAGCATTGCTGAGTGTGGGCGCGGCTCGCTATGCCAGGGAACAGGGCGATTTTTCATACAGGAATTGCCTGATGGCCACCTGCGAAGGTCGCGTCATCGGCATGATGCACAGCTATGCACTGCATGCGGCCCCTGACCGGCAGGTCGAGACAGACCCGGTACTCGCGCCTTACGCCGACATGGAAATACCCGACACCCTGTACATCTCCAGCCTGGCCCTGGATGAGGCCTGGCGCAGCCAGGGCCTGGGCGTGCAGTTCCTTCGCCACGCCCAGCAACGCGCCGAGGACCTCGGCTTGCAGGGCCTGTGCCTGATCGACTACGCGCAAAACCACGGTGCACGGCGCTTCTACGAGCGTCATGGCTTCAAGATCGTGAAAACCTGCCAGATCGTGCCGCACCCGATGCTCGCCGTCACCGGCGAAGCCTATTTGATGTATCGCCCTAACCCCCAACCTGCACGAGAAATAACCATGACCCAGAAACTGACCGTGTTCCGCGAAATGGATATCCAACCGGTGCGCGACGTGCCCTTCTTCGAAGAGGTGGTGGAAGGCGACCCGCACACGCTGACGTCCAAGTACTACCACGATGAACAGCAAGGTCGTATTTCCGGCGAATGGGAGGCCAGTACCGGAGCGTGGCGTATCGACTACAAAGTCTGGGAATTCTGCCATGTGTTGAGCGGGCGCTGCGTGATCGAGCTCGACGGCTGTGCGCCGGCCACCCTCGCCGCTGGCGACACGTTCATCATCGAGCCCGGCGCCAAAGGCAAGTGGACTGTGCTGGAGGACATGAAAAAGAACTTCGTGATCCTCGTTCCCGCAAACTAGTCGGCGCAGGCGCGTGGGCGCGCCTGTCAATTCAGCGGCGTGACGCTTCCACGGCGCTGAATACCACCATGCCCACGAGCATGGCCGCCACGAACAGCCAGGCTTGCCAGTAGCCGCCAACCAGCAGCACCAGTGCCGGGCCCGGGCAGATGCCAGCGATCCCCCAGCCGACCCCAAACATGAGGCTGCCGCCCACCAGCCGCCGGTCGATGTCGCGCCGCGTCGGCAACTGCATCCGGCCACCCAGCAACGCCACGCTGTGCCGCCGCGCCCAGGTCATGGGCAGCAAAGCGATGCCGATGGCGCCAACCATGACCAGCGCCAGCGAGGCATCCCAGCGCCCGGCCAGGTCGAGAAACCCGAGCACTTTCGCGGGGTTTGCCATGCCGGATAGCAACAACCCCAGGCCGAACAACACGCCAGCCAGAAAACCACTGAGCCGCTGCATGTCAGTTACCTGCCAGCACATGACGAAGGATATAGACGGTGGCAAACCCGGCCACCATGAAACTCAGCGTTGCTACTGCCGAGCGCGGCGACAATCGGGAAAGGCCACACACACCATGGCCGCTGGTGCAGCCTGCGGCGTAACGGGTGCCGAGGCCGACCAGCAACCCGGCGACCACCAGCCACCCGGGCGAAACCGTAAAGTGCGCAGTCGGCAGGGCCGTAAACAGTTGCCACAGCAACGGCGCGGCGAAGATGCCAAGCAGGAATGACGCTTTCTCGCCACGCCCCTCCCCGCCACGTTGCAGCAACGACCCGAGCAGGCCGCTGATACCCGCGATACGCCCATTGGCCACGGCAAACAGCGCAGCAGCCAGGCCGATCAAGGCGCCGCCTGCCAGCGCCGTCCAAGGGGTGAAATCGTTCATGCACAGCGCCTCGAAGAATGCCACGTAAGGGAAACACCGACGTCGTCATTATGGCATTGCTGGCAGGCAGCCTCCATTGACGGTCGCGAACAGTGTCTGTGCCAACGCACCGCAGGTGCTGTCGTGCAGCCCATCACAACTGCCAAGTCAACCTTGAGAACGCTCGGGCGAGATCACCAGCACACTGGACGACAAGCGATGCAGTACCCGTTCGGCCGTACTGCCAATGAACCAGCCAATACCGCGGTGGTGATAGCTGCCCATCACCAGCACGTCGGTGTCATGGTTGTCCATGAACAGGGCCAGCGCCTTGGCCGGGTCACCGATGCGCATATGGCGGTGCTCGGCCGCTATGCCGTTGCGCTCGGCCAGCGCCTGGAAGGCATCGCTCTGGGCTTCATGAAGTGTGTGCGCCAAGTTGGAGTCGAAGATGATCTGGTCATTGAAACCCTCGATCTGATCCTCTGGCCTGGACAAGTCCACCGCCGCCAGGATGGTGCGGGGCAACGCATGGCTTGCCTTGTGCACCAGGTGCAGCGGGATGCGGGTTTCGCGCAGCAGTTGTATATCCAAGTTGTATATCCAGGGAAGTGAACATGGCGCGTGCCCACCAAGGCTCATGCTCGAAGGCCTTGATCAGCATGGCGAACGGCTGTTCGCGCAGGTGCACCAGGATCTCGTCGAGCGGGTGCTGCACCCACAGCACTTCGGTGGTCACGGTGACACCGCTGCGGCGCATCGGTTGCGCCTGGGCTTCGAGCCAGTCGCGGTGCTGCTGCACATAGCTTTCGCGCATTGCCGCCAGGTTCATTGACCAGGCCTGGGGTTGCAAGGCCTTCCACATAGTCGAACGCCACGATATGCAGCGCCCTGCCCTTGGCCTTGGCCAGCGCGGCGGCGCGGTCGTAGACGGGGGTCCGGCGCATCAGCGGCGATGCTATCAACAGCAGTCTTTGCGGGGTTTGCATGGCCCACCTCGGCGGTTGCGTTACGTGCTCGCAGCATCGTTCAGCCATGCTCGGCAGACTTGACGTTTGTCAACTGACGCGCTCACGACAACGGCATTCATCACAACGCGGGTATTTGACGCAGATCAACCGGTTGCCGGACGCCAGGCACAACCTGATCCCATCGCAACGCCCTCACCGTCAGGCAAGGTATCGTCAACCTGCGCGGCAAGCTGGTGGAAACACCCGACATGCCGGCCCTGCTGGCGCTGGAGAAAGGCGAGCCTGCCAATGGAAGACTGCAAGCCCTGACCGTGCCATGCTAGATACGCTGATGGCAGCAGCACCGCTGCTGCGCAATCGATAGAGGTTCACTAGCATGGACGACCCGCTCGCCAAACTCGACCACTACATCGAAACCCTCGGCCCCATCGCCGATGCCCTCGAGCAGCAGGTTGGCCCCTGCCCCGGTACGCGCCCAGCGCTGATCGCGTGGCTGATGGAATGGAAGGGCAGCCACCCGGCACACAGTAAAATCGAGGGTGATCCGCCCTGCTTGCCTGCCAGCCTGAAAGCGGCCTACCGCCAATGGGCGAAACTGGAGGCCAGCGAATAAAGGTAATCAGCCCGCTGAACGATTGCCGCGGGCCGCTGCGCACGGAGCATTGCGAGGTTACCTGCGGTCGAACGCCTGACAGACCTCTGGCACTGCGCTGGGCGGCGGTTCATGCCAGCCGCCGATAAGCGCGTGCCAGGCGTGATTCGGCCCACATTGAGGGCTTAACGGACGGGAAAAGACAAGTATGGTCACATTCGATCTGCACAGGATGTTGCTCGGCGAACTTCCGGTCACCTTTCTCCTGGAAGTCGCCGCTCGGGTATTGGCCGCCTTTCTCGCTGTGTTCTGCTTTCTCAAGTTCAGCGGGCGCCGCGGGATCAAGCAGCTATCGCGCTTTGAACTGGTGGTGATTCTGACCCTGGGGTCTGCGGCGGGCGACGTGACATTCTACGAGGATGTGCCGCTTCTGCCGGTAGCCCTGGTGTTCATTACCCTGCTCGTGCTGTACCGCGGCACCATCTACCTCATGAAGCGAAGCAAGACCTGCGAGGCGTGGATTGATGGCCTGCCCATCACCGTGGTCAAGGACGGCATGTACGAGGTCCATTCGCTGCGTAACCTGAACATTTCAGCCAGTGAACTGTTCATGGAGCTGCGCCAACAAGGCGTGGAGCACCTGGGGCAAGTCCGTTTGGGCCTGCTGGAGACCGATGGCGACCTCAGCCTGTATTTCTACACTGCCGAGGATACCCGCCCGGGCTTGTCCGTGCTGCCTGCCGAACACCGGCCCGAATACAGCTCGCCGCCCGCGGCCGGGCTATACAGCTGCGTAGGCTGCGGCTTTGCGACCTACCATGAGGCTGAAGATACGCGCTGCTGCGAACGTTGTGGCCATGGCGTCTGGTCGCCGGCCCTGGACACCTTGCGCAGTCGATAAAGCAGGCTGCCAACACCGGCAAGGCTAGAGCTTGAAGCGGACATGAATACAGCTCTTGCTGGCCTGGCGGTCAATGGTCACCGCGGCGCTACCATACCCGGAATAGCTTTTGACCAAGCGCATACCCAGGCCGGTGCCCGTCGGCTTGGGGTAGTTGTCCGGGAAGCCATCACCTTCATCGCGAACAGTGAGCAGTGCATGGTCGCCTGCATGCTTGACCAGCACGTCAATGGTGCCTTTGCCGTACTTGAGCGCGTTGGTGATCAGCTCGGAGATGACCAGGCCCAGGGGCGCCATACGTTCAGGCGGCAGTACGAAATCATCTGCCTCCAGAACGATCTTGCGGTCTGCCAAGGCCTTGCCCAAATCCTCGAGCAATGCGTTCAGGTAATCTGCAGCATGCACGCCTTGATCTTCAGCGGCCTGGTACAGCCGCTCGTGAACACTGGCAATGGTGACTACCCGACCAGCCGCTGTTTCGAGCTGCAGCTTGACCGCCGCGTCAGCTGCCAGGTTTGCCTGCAACAGCAATAGTGTGTTCACCAGATGCAGGCTGTTCCTGACCCGATGATGAATCTCCTCCAGGTAGAGGTCGCTGCGGTCTTGCCGAGTGTTCTGCGCCTCAATCAGTGACAGCAGTTGGGCCTCGTACTGATGCCGTGCGGTGATGTCCCGCGACACGGCGATCACCCGTTCAACCTGACCATCCACGGCCATGATCGGCGCCACCGTCACATCCCACCATTTCGGCTCAGTGGGCGATAAAGGGCAGTACGCTTCAAAGCGAATGGTCTCGCCAGCGCCGACTTTACCCAGCGCCTCCCACACAATCGACCTCGATTCCTCTGGCCACAGCTCATGCCAGCGCTGGCCTGTGACTTCGGCAGCGCTGGTGTTCATGAAGGTCAGGCCAGCTTCGTTCATGAATTCGATGTGCCCGTCGGCAGACATGATCTCCACCCAGTCAGGGCTGGCATTGAGGATCGTCTCGGAATAGGGGTCGGGGTGAGGCGCCTCGACCCCTGCGGCAATCCGTTCGGCAGCCAGTGAAATGACGGTAGCGATCCCTTCCAGGAACACCAGGTCGCTTTCCACGAAATCCTCACCATTGCTGCTGTCGGCCTCAAGCACGCCGAATGGGCCGAGTACACCGCGAATCGGTACATTGATCGCGCGCTCGATACCGTATTTTTTCAGCAGCTCAGGGGTGCGGAACCTATTTTCCATGCCCAGATGGTTCGACAGTACCGGCCTGTAGGTGGCCAGCGCATACCCTGCCGGGCTGGCTTCATCTGCACCCACGGTAGCCCTGCCGATGTCTGCAGCATCCCAGCCAACCCCATGGGACAGGACGAAACCGTCGCCGTCCAATTCAGGCTGGAGCACCTTGGCGTAGCGCGTATTCATGCCCTCGGCAACCACTTCACAGGCGCGCGTCAGCAGCAGGTCGAGTTCTGTGACCTGCAACGACACCACGCCAAACTCGACAACCAGCTCATGTTGTCGGTGAAGGCGTGCATGGGTTCGATTCAAGGCTGCACGGATCGTTTCGTCCGTAGGTAGCTGCTGCATAGGGTTCCCTTTGTAGTGTGCAGGAACGCGTCCAGCCTCCATACGCAGCGAAGGCGGTTCGCTTACCGCCCTCCTACGATAGCCGCTAATCGATATACGCGCGCCAGTGCTCGCCCCGCTGCGCCAGCGTAGGGCTGGACTTCAATGGTCACTTTACGCGGTAAATTCAGGGGGCGGTGCATATTATGACGAGGCGTGCAGCAGCGCTGTGCCTGTTCAGCCGGTGGGTGGCGCCCCCTGCAGCGTTGCTACAGCTCATACGGGGTGGCCATGGGCCGCGTAGCACGCTGGCTCAAACCTTCCACCGCGGTAACCCGGGCAATTTCAATACCATTGCGCACGATGACAACCACCGTGCCATAGATGACTTGTTCGAGGATGTACTCAAGGCTGGTCTGGGCTTCGGACAGGTCATATTTGACGTGGTGCACGATGGCGTTCCTTTTGGGAGGTTCGATTGGGGTGAGGTTCACCCCGCAGGCAAGCGGCCCGTGTAAGGCCACATGCTGGTCAATATGATGATGCGCCCGCCGGGGAATGTGCTGCCTAAAAACGCCACCGCTGAAAAGATTTTCGATTATTTATTCTGATTCTCCAGAATTCGCACATTATCTATTCAGTGAAGTGAATGTCTGATCACTTCACAGCCCCATCAGGGCAAGCGCAAACCGGGGCCGGGTCGCGAGGCCCTCAATGCATTTTCACGCCTGCAGAGAAAGTCTTGCTTCATGCAGGCTGTTTTTCCAATCAATTGAAAGGCTTAGCCTGCACCCACTTTCCCAGCCTCTGGATACAACCCATGAAAGCCGTCGTCTATACCCAACCCGGTTTGCCCATTCAGGACCCACAATCGCTCTACGACACAGAATTGCCCCCGCCCCAGGCGGGTGCCAGGGATCTGCTGGTCGAGGTCAAGGCCATTGCGGTAAACCCGGTCGATACGAAAATACGGGCAAGCCGTGGCGGCCAACAGCCACAGGTGCTCGGCTGGGACGCTGTAGGGGTTGTGCGCGAGGTGGGCCCTGAAGTGACGTTGTTCCGGCCCGGCGACGAAGTGTTCTACGCCGGCGCCATCGACCGCCCGGGCAGCTACAGCGAGCTGCATGTAGTTGACGAGCGTATCGTCGGGCACAAGCCCCGTAGTCTGAATAACGCTGATGCTGCGGCGTTGCCGTTGACCTCCATCACCGCCTGGGAATTGCTGTTTGACCGCCTGGGCATCGCAGAGCAGGCTGGCCAAGGGCAAAGCCTGCTGGTGGTCGGCGCTGCCGGCGGGGTGGGCTCCATCCTGATCCAGCTTGCCAGCAAGCTTACGCAATTGACGGTGATCGGTACCGCCTCCAGGGCTGAAAGCCAACAGTGGATCGAGGAACTGGGTGCGGATCATGTCATCGACCACACCCGGCCGATCGCCGCTCAGCTTGCAGCGCATGAACTCGAGTGCGTGGATTATGTGATCAGCCTGACGCACACCGATACCTACCTGGACCAGTTGGTAGAAGTGCTTCGCCCACAAGGCAAGCTGGCGCTGATCGACGATCCGGCGCAGCTGGATGTGGTGCCCCTCAAGCGCAAGTCACTGTCGCTGCACTGGGAGCTCATGTTCACCCGCTCGCTGTACCAGACCGACGACATGATCAAGCAACATCATCTGCTCGAACGCGTCTCCAGCCTGGTCGACAAGGGCGTGCTGCGGACAACCCTGGGCGAGCACTTCGGTGCAATCAATGCCGAGAACCTCCGGCGTGCGCACGCTGTCATCGAGAGCGGCAAGGCCCGGGGCAAGATCGTGCTGGAAAGCTTCTGACCGGAGCGCGAAGCAATCGCGCCTTGGTTCACGAGCAGGGGTGGCACCGCTCGTCGCTTCCTCGGCGCATTGGAACCAACGCGCAGGTACCAGCCTCCTCGAACCGGTATGAGCATTCTCAACTGCAGGAGCTTTTACCATGCGCGACTACCCTACCCCGCCGTTCCCGTCTCAACCGCAGAGCGTTCCTGGTACGCAGCGCAAGATGGAGCCATACCCGGATTGCGGCGAGCAGTCCTATACCGGCCATGGCCGGCTTGCAGGCAAGATCGCCCTGATTACAGGGGCCGACAGTGGCATCGGCCGGGCGGTGGCCATCGCTTATGCCCGGGAAGGTGCAGATGTTGCCATCAGCTACCTCGACGAGCATGAGGATGCGCAGGAAACCGCACGCTGGGTCGAGGCGGCAGGCCGTCAATGCCTGCTGCTGCCTGGTGACCTGGCGCACAAGCAACACTGCCAGGCCATCGTGGCCAAGACCGTCGAGCGGTTTGGCCGCATCGATGTCCTGGTGAACAATGCCGCGTTCCAGATGGCCCACGAAACCCTGGAGGAAATTGACGATGATGAATGGGTGAAAACCTTCGATATCAACATCACCGCCATTTTCCGCATTTGCAAGGCGGCGTTGCCTTCCATGCCCAAGGGCAGCTCGATCATCAATACCAGTTCGGTGAACTCCGACGACCCCTCCCCCAGCTTGCTGCCGTATGCGGCGACCAAAGGTGCCATCGCCAACTTCACGGCCGGCCTGGCGCAGTTGCTGGGCAAAAAGGGCATTCGCGTGAACAGCGTAGCTCCGGGGCCCATCTGGACCCCGTTGATTCCGGCGACCATGCCCGACGAGGCGGTCCGGAACTTCGGCTCCGGCTACCCCATGGGGCGCCCTGGGCAACCCGTCGAGGTTGCGCCGATCTACGTGCTGCTGGCATCTGACGAAGCCAGCTACATCAGCGGGTCGCGCTATGCCGTGACAGGTGGTAAACCGATTCTTTGAGGGCAGAGCCGCCCTGCCAACCCCGGCATTATCGTTCGGGCTGCGCGCCCAGCATCGCATGTACCCTGGCCACCAGCTCGTCTACGGCGAAAGGCTTGGTCAGTAAAGCCGATGGGTCGCGCAGGAGCTCGTGCTCGAACAATCCCGGGTTGGTGAAACCCGTCATGAAGATAACGGGCAGCGCCTTGCGAATCTGGCGGCTGGACGACGCCATCTGAAGACCGTCAATGCGGCCAGGCAGCCCGACATCCGTTACCAGCAAATCGATGCGCGTGTCGGAAGACAACAGCTGCAAGCCAGCCTGGCTATCAGCCGCCTCGATGACCGTACACCCCAAACCACCGAGCACATCACTGACGAACAGGCGCACGGAGGGTTCATCGTCAACGACCAGTACAGTACGGTCAGACCACCGGCCACACAGGCCATGCTCGAGTGCTGCGCGGCCCGCCAACTGCGGCTGGCCCCTCTCTGCCGGCAGGGACAATTCAACCCGCGTCCCTACCCCCTCCTCAGAACTGATCCTTACCTGGCCACCCGACTGCTTGGCAAAACCGTAGACCATCGACAAGCCCAGCCCAGTGCCTTCGCCTATCGACTTGGTGGTGAAGAACGGCTCGCACGCCTTGGCGAGCGTATCTGCACACATGCCCATGCCGTTGTCGGTGACGCTGATGGTCAGATACTCGCCTGGCTGCAGTTCGGTATCCAGCCCAGGGCCTGCCTCCAAGGTATGGTTGGCTGTGGCGATCGTGATCGTGCCAGGCTTCTGCGCCAGGGCATCGCGGGCATTGATGCAAAGGTTCAACAGGGAGTTTTCGACCTGTACCGGATCAACCAGGCACGTGGCCAACTGCGCGTTCAGATTGACCTTGAGGGCAATCGACGGTCCGACCGTGCGGCTGATAAGGTCCTTCAGACCCTCGACCAGCTCATTGACATCGGTGCGCACGGGCAGCAACGGCTGCCGACGGGAAAACGCCAGTAACCGGTGGGTCAACGCTGCGGCCTTCTGCGCCGCCCGGTGCGCGACTTCGAGGTAGCGCTCAACGTCTGCAGTGCGCCCAGCCTTGCCGCGCATCCGGGCAAGGTCAAGGCTGCCAATGATGCCTGCCAGCAGGTTGTTGAAATCGTGGGCGATGCCACCAGTGAGCTGACCGATGGCTTCCATTTTTTGCGCCTGGCGCAGTGCCTCCTGCGCCGCCTCACGCTCGGCAACCGCTTCGCTGACCCGCTTTTCCAGCGTGCGGTTCAGCTCCAGCAGTTCAGCTTCCGCCTGCTTGCGCCCGGAAACGTCAATCGATGAGCCGATCAGGCCGATGATCTGCCCGGCTTCATCGACCAGCGGGGCCTTGACTGACAACCAGGTGGTTGCCGAGCCATCGGGCATGTCGACCCGCTCTTCAACCTGCACGGTCTTGCCGCTGCCCATCACCAGCCGATCCGTTTCCATCACCTGGCGCGCCTGGTCCTTGTCTTCCAGAAATTCCAGGTCGGTCTTGCCCAGGTAGAATTCGGGCGGTTTGCCAATCAGCTGCGTCGCGCCGTGGTTGGCAATCAGCATCCTGCCGTCGAGATCCTTGGCGTAGACCACACCCGGCACGGCGGCCGTGAATGTGCGCAACAGCGCCGAGACCCGATCGCGTTCCGCTTCGGCGGCCCTGCGCGCTTCGATGTCCATGAGCACACCCGGGAACCGCACGGCTCGCCCGCTATGGTCCAGCTCGGCATGGCCGTTGGCTTCGATCCAGTGGTAGACACCGTCCTCGTTACGCACGCGGTATTCACAGCGAAACGCGCCGCCGTTGGCCACTGCCCGCTGGATATCCTGATGCACCCGCTCACGGTCATCGGGGTAAATCGCCGAAAACGCTTCAGCCAAGGGGATACCGGCCTGACACTGCTGCGCAGGAATGCCGAACGAACGGGAGAAACGCTCGTCTGCAGTGACCCGATCGTTGGGAATATCCCAGACCCAGGTACCGACAATAGCGGCTGCCTCCAGCACAAGTCGCAATTTTTCCGAGGAATCATCTGCAATAGAGAGTAATTCAGAACGGGTATTCAATGCCGACGGTGCGGCAACCCCCTCTTTATTCATGATCCACCTCTGTGGGAGCGTCATAATCCTGGCAATGTCGGCAGCCGCTGCTCACCGACATGTGACGCTGGTACAGGTCACGGACCAGGCTGTAGACGAAGGTGTACAGAGCCTATGACCCTAGCGCAAGTGTTGGACCACAAGCAGGGGCAAACAATTCAATAACTTGCAAGGGCTTGCTCAGTCGTGCAGCCGCTGACCGCGGCTCAGGTGACGCCGGTAGGCCCATCCAGCACCTGCCTGACCCGCCGAGCCAGGTCATGGGGCTGGCAAGGCTTGGATATCACCTCGAACTCCGAGCCGCCGATGTCGGTGCGCTCGATCGAATTTTCAGCATAGCCAGTGGTGAGCAATACCTTGATCTGCGGTTGCAGCCTGCGCACCTCCCGGGCAAGCATGACGCCGTTCATGCCGCCTGGCATGATCAGGTCGGTGAACAACAGGTCGTACCGCTCGCCAGCCTGGATAAGCTTCAACGCTTCCCGCGCATTGAGCACCATGTCGGCAGCGTAGCCGTAGTCCTCGAGCACCATTTTTGCCAGCTCTGCCACATCCGGGCGGTCTTCCACGATGAGGATACGCTCTGAGCCCCCACCGCGTTCGGCGGTCTTCACGGCGGGCTGCTGGACGACCTTGGCGTCGTCGACGGGGAAGTACAGGCGCAGGGTCGTGCCTTCCCCCTCTTCGGTGTAGATGCGCGCAGCACCCCCGGATTGCCTGGCGAAGCCGTAGACCATCGACAGGCCCAGCCCCGAGCCCTTGCCCTCTTCCTTGGTGGTGAAAAACGGGTCCATGACGCGGTCACGGATGCTGGCCGGCATGCCTATACCATTGTCGGTCACGGACAGGCTGACATAGTTGCCGGGCAAAAGGCCGTCGAAGGAATGGTTGATGTCGGTGACCAGCACATTGCGGGTTTCAATGAACACGTGCGGGCGCTTGCGCCCTATCAGCGCGTCGCGCGCGTTCATGAAGATATTGAGCAGTGCCACTTCGGCCTGCGTGGGGTCGATGCGGCAATTGCGCAGGTCGGCCTCGAAGTCGAATTCCACCAGAACATCGGCGCCGAAGGTCCGCTCCATCATGGGCCGCAGGTCCTCGACCAGGTGGTTGAGGTTGAGCACGCGCCCATGCAGTTTCTGCTTGCGGGCGAAGGCCAGCAACTGCTTGGTCAGCGTGCTGGCGCGCTCCACCGCCGTCTGCGCGTGCCCCACACTGCGGCGGATGCGATTGAGGTCGACCTGAGTCTTGTCAGCCTCATTGGCGATCAGCCCCAGGTACCCACCCATCACCTGCAACAGGTTGTTGAAATCGTGGGCGATACCGCCTGTGAGCTGGCCCAGCGCCTCCATTTTCTGGGCCTGGCGCAAGGCGTCCTCGGCATCGCGACGGCGGCTGACGTCCAGTTGCGAGGCAAAGTGATAGATCAGGTCGCCGCGCTCATTGAAGATCGGCGAGATGAACAGCGCGTTCCAGAAGCTGGAGCCATCCTTGCGATAATTGAGAATTTCCGTGGCGATATCCACACGCTGTTCGATGCTAGCGCGCAAGGTTGCGACCACCTCGGTATCGGTTTCCGGGCCTTGCAGGAACCGGCAATTGCGCCCGAGGATCTCTGCCAGCTCATAGCCGGTCATGTCGAGGAACGCCCGGTTGGCGAAAATGATGGGGTTATCGTCACGGTTGGGATCGGTGACGATCATGGGCATCCGCGTGGTTTCCACGGCCGCGAAGAACATGTCGTGGGGCAGCTCGGAAATATCCCCTGAAGCCTGGTTACTGACGCGGGCCTTTTTACTGCTCACGGAAAACTCCTCGATCATTACCGATGCAGGTCCAATCTGGACAACAACAGCGGGCAGATTGCTCAATGCAGACAGCAGCGCTGCCAGGCCTGCGCTGCCGGCGCATGTGGCCCACCGAATTTGCCAATGAATTGCCGTTTCTGAACGTTGCCGACTTGCCGAGTTCCCCGGCATGGACCATCTTGAAAGCAGCCACCGCAGGAGTCGTATCCATGAGAGCACTGACTTACCACGGGCCACAGGACGTTCGCGTCGACAATGTTCCGGATCCCATCCTCGAGCACGACGACGACGTCATCTTGCGAGTCACCGCCACAGCCATTTGCGGTTCTGATTTGCACCTGTACCACGGCAGGATCCCGGAGACCAAACCTGGCGACATTTTCGGCCACGAATTCATGGGCATCGTCGAAGAAACCGGGCGCGGGGTTACCCACTTGAAGGTCGGTGACCGCGTGGTAATCCCGTTCGTGATCGCCTGTGGTAGCTGCTTCTTCTGCCAGCTCGACCAGTTCGCCGCCTGCGAAACCACCAACCGAGGCCGCGGCGCCATCGTCAACAACAAAAGCATCCCACCCGGCGCCGCCTTGTTCGGTTACAGCCACCTCTACGGTGGCGTGCCCGGCGGCCAGGCCGAGTATGTGCGCGTGCCGAAAGCCAATGTCGGCCCGTTCAAGGTGCCGACAGCGCTGCCCGACGACAAGGTGTTGTTCCTCTCCGATATCCTGCCCACCGCCTGGCAGGCGGTTACCAACGCCCAGGTGGGCCAGGGTTCGACGCTGGCGATCTACGGTGCCGGGCCGGTCGGGCTGCTGAGTGCCGCCTGTGCGCGGATGCTGGGTGCCCAGACCATCTTCATGGTCGATGCCAACCGGCACCGCCTGGCCTTCGCCCACGACGCCTATGGCGTAGTGCCGATCAATATCGAGGACGACGACCAACCGGCCGACAGCATCATCCGCCTCACCCCGGGTATGCGTGGGGTAGATGCCGTGATTGACGCGGTGGGTTTCGAAGCCAAAGGCAGTACCGCCGAAGCAGTGTTGACCGCACTGAAGATCGAGGGCAGTAACGGCAAGGCGCTGCGCCAGAGCATTGCCGCCGTACGCCGCGGGGGCATCGTGAGTGTGCCGGGGGTATACGCCGGGCACGTACACGGGTTCATGTTCGGCGATGCCTTCGACAAAGGCCTGACCTTCAAGATGGGCCAGACCCATGTGCAGAAGTTCCTGCCCGAACTGCTCACCTGTATCGAGAACGGGCGCCTGCAACCCGAACTCATCGTGACCCATCGCTTGCCCCTCGAGGAGGCGGCCTTCGCCTATAAGATGTTCGATCAGAAGAGCCACGACTGCCGCAAGGTCATACTGGTTCCAGGTGCTGCGCCAAGTAACCTGGCCGCGAGCGTTGGCACAGGGTTACCACGCTATCGTTGAGGCGAGGTCTGCTACCGGCGGCGTTGCTCAGGCCAGCTGGATGAACACCGCATAGGCACCCAGGATCAGCCAGAACACCAGGAATATCCACGGTGTACGCAGCGAGAACAACAGCGACTTACGGTGTCCGGCCTGTGATGTTTCCGTCTCACTGAACAGAGGCGACTCGTCATAGGCCAGGCCCATCAACGGCTCGCTGCGCAGCAAATGGCTCTGTTTGAGTTGCCAGTGCTCGATGATGCGATAGGCCGCATGGATACCGGGCCAGGCATTGAGCGAGCTGAGTATGCCAAGCAGGGCCAGAAACGGCGGCACCACCAGGGTGAACATTTCGCCCCAGCTCTGGTTGAGGTTACCCATCGATGACACGAACGCGATGACCAGAAATGACTGTGCGGCCAGGTAGGCGTCGGTGCGGTTGGCAAGAATACTGGTCTCATACTGGATTTCACCGCGATAGAAATCCAGCCGCTCCTTGGGTGAGCCGAACATATGGGCGTTGTGCGCGCTGACCTCATGCTCCGGCGTGGTGGGGGTTATGATGCGCGGCACAGGTCGGCTCCTGATGGGTGAGATCTGATGAACCCTAGCGGTTGCAAGCACGCCCAGCCTCAGGCGCCGTGCTCACCCTGCTCGCGCGCTTCCTTCTGGGCGGTGGAGTCATGCGAAGTGCCCCCGGAGCCATCCGGGCGCTGGGCATCGTTGTCGCGCTCCTGCTCGCCGGTGGTTTCGGCCTGCTCGGTGGCTTTGTCCTTCTCTGACGCTGTCATGGTGCGTATCCTCTGCTGTGTGGTGGTAATTGGGGCTAGTAACATGAATCTGTAGCCCCCGACGAAGTTCAGCGGGTCTTGCCAAAGCAGGATCAACGGCAGGCGGCGTGCAGGCGGTATCAGCTTTTGCCCGGCCCGCCATTCGAGAACTTCTTCACATCAATGGGCTGGGCAACGAACTCCGGGCCATCCCCCGACGCGCGCCAGCGCACATTCCCGATGCCATAGCGCTCAGCCATGGGGCGGCTGACCTTCTTGATCGTGTGCTGGCCAAAGCGGGGAATGATTCCTACGCCTGCATCACAGCTCGCCCAGTGCCAGGCCTCGGCGTTGTCCATACGCCCCAAGCGGATGATGAAGGTGCGGAATTCACCGTGAAGCTCATACTCGATCACATACAACTGCTGCCCTGCCATTGGACTCTCCTCCATCGATTCAAGCTAATGGAGTGAACCGACGCTAGAAAATTCAGAAATTTTTGACCACTTGGTCATTCCCCTGCTCAGTACGCCGGTTCGCTGATCAACCGCATTGAACCTTGCCGCTTGGCGCTGGCTCAACACTTCGCGACCGTGACCTTTTTCCCGCCTATGAGGGGTACCACATGAACGCAATCGAACTGTTGATCCAGGACCACCAGTTGGTGAAGAAACTGCTCGAAGAACTGTCCTCGACCACCGAGCGCGCGGTAAAGAAGCGTGCCGAGCTGCTTGCACGGATCAAGCAGGAAGTCGACATCCACACGGCCCTGGAAGAAGAGATCCTGTACCCGGCGATCAAGCAGGCCGGCGGCAAGGAAGAGGCCAAGATGTATTACGAGGCCAAAGAGGAACACCGCACTGTCGACTCGCTGGTCATCCCGGACTTGCTGCACACCGAAACCGGCACTGTAGAGTTCGCCGGCAGGGTCAAAGTGATGAAGGAGCTGCTCGAACACCATATTGAGGAGGAAGAAAGCGAGCTGTTCCCCACTGCCCGTAAGCTGTTGGGCAAGCAGGAGCTGGAGGAAATGGGGCTGGCCATGGAGGCGCAGAAGAAATTGCTCAAGGAAGAGCAGCGAGCGGCCTGACCTTGGCCTGCGCGCCCTCCTCGGGCGCGCAGCCACCGGCTTTATTCAGTAGGCGATTCAGTGTTGATCATCGGTGCCGCCTCTGCCAGCGCAAAGGCCCGGCGCTGCTCACGCCGACGTGCAAACGCACGCGCAGGCAACGGCTCCAGGCATTGTGGCTGGCCAGTCAGCAAGGCGCGCTCGATTGCCGCCACCACCCGCACGTCGCGCCAGCCTTCCTCACCGTCAGGTTCCGGCATTTCGTTGCGCAGGATGCAGTCGGAGAAATAAGCGGTCTCCCCGGCAAACTGGTCGACAATCGGGTTGACGTGCACACGCGTTTCGCCACCGATCGTGGCACGGTAACTGATAGCGACCCCTTCCCCGTAGCCGAAGCAGGGCGAAGCTTCGATCTCGCCTTCTGTACCCAACAGCTGGAAGCGTTCGGTGTCTGGCAACGTGTAGCTGACGGTGAACTGCGCCAGCCGCTCTTCGGGAAAGCGCAGGCTGACAGTGACCGTGTCCCAGGTTTGCAGGATGCTGCCCGGCGAGTGGACCCCCACTGCGCTGACTTCGATCGGTTCGGCATTGAACAACTGGCGGACCATGTTCAGCGGATAAGGGCCCATGTCGGGCACCGGCCCGGCAGCAAAACCGTTCTGTGCCCGGTGGTTGCCAGGTTTGACCCTTTGGGTGAAGGTCGAGGTAAACAACCGCGGGTCGCCGAAATGGCCAGCATGCACACGCTCGATCATGTCCAGCGTGCCAGGCTCGCAGTGCAAGCGGTAGGCGATCATCAGCTTTGCCCCCGAGCGCTTCGCCGCCTCGATCATCGCTTTGCAATCCGCCTCGCTGGTGCCCATCGGCTTTTCCAGCAGCACATGGATACCGGCCTCCAGTGCGGGGATCACAAACTCGCGATGGCGAAAATTAGGTGTAGCAACATACACCGCGTCCACCTCACCGGCGCTTAACAGCGTCGCATACTCCTCGTAGGCATAGGCTTTGAGCCCATATTGGGCGGCCAGGTGAGTGGCCTTCTGCGCATCGCCGGTGACCAGTGCAGTGATTACCGAGTTGTCGGTCTGGCCGATGCCGGGCATGAACGCGCCTTGTGAAATCGAACCACCGGCCACTACGCCATAGCGGATCTTGCCTGCTGCGGTAGGCATTGAGCTGTTCCTTTTCATCGGGATGGTTGAGCGCTTGAGTCATCAATTCGGGCGAGCCGATGGGTGGAGAAAATCCTGATATCGGCCTGCCCCAGGGCTGGATACGTGGTTCTGATCAGAACCGTGACGTGCGTTTGATCATTCGCGCAGCTTTCCATCGACCTGCGCCAACTGCCGCTTGATGGCCTCGGTTTCTGCTTCCTGCTCTTTGATGGACGTGGGCGTAATCACCTTGTCTACCGCCTCGGTCTTGGGGTCGGGTTTCTCAAGCACAGGGCCAGGCACCTGCTCGCCACGTTGTGCCTCTTCCGAGGAAACGGGGCGTGGAACCTTGTCGCCGGTATTGCCATCGGTGTGTTTCATGAGTTTCTCCTCAGCTACGTCAGGTGTATTCAGAAGAGCATGCAGGCTGGCAAAAGTTTGATTTGCCTTCCCTCAAGGCCCAGTGCCGGCGTTGCCGAGTGGTCAGTTCGTGTACCCCTGGGCGGATTGAATGGAACGGTCAACGCGGCCACACCGCCTAACGCCATACCCACTCACCCACAGGAGAACCACCATGATCGACCCTTCTCATCCCGACCCCTATGTTGACGAGATACCCCACAACCCCGGCGAGCCGGTACTCGAACCCGAACCCGAGCCACCGAAGCAGGCGCCCGATTGGCCGGAAGACCAGGTTCCGCCTGAGGAACAGTCCGACGGTTGAACCCAGCGTTGCGCCATCCGTCGGCAGCAAAGCACGGGAGGTGCGCTGACCAGGACCAAATAAAGGTGATCAACCTCGATGGAGACTCACCATGAAGACTTACAAGCCCCACACGCTGTTTTTGGCGCTATGCCTTGGAGCCAGTGCGCCGCTGGCCCTGGCCGCCACCGACACGAACGACCAGCGTGCCCCTGCTACCCACACGGATGACAGCGGCCACATGAACGGCAACGGCGGCGCTACCGGGTCCGGCACACCAAGCGATGGCATGGGTACCGGGGCCGGCGGTACCGACAGCAATGACACGGATAAAACAGGTGGAGATGGCACCACCCAGGGCTCGGGTAGTGGCGGGACAGGGAACGGCCCCGGAACGGGTCAGGGTGGCGGATCTGGCACAGGTGGCAGCGGCGGGAATGGCGCCGGTGGTTGAGCCAGCCAGCCCTAGCGCGGTATATGCCCACTCGGGTGGCCCGCGCGCACTCACTTGAAACTTTACCGCCAGCTGCTCAGTCCAGACCCCTATCGATCACGCCTAGGGGTAACATGATGAGCAGCACAGTAGGTGACTTTCTGGTGGAGCGTCTGTACCAATGGGGTGTGCGGCGTATTTTTGGCTACCCTGGCGACGGTATCAACGGGGTGTTCGGTGCCTTGCGGCGGGCTGAGGGCAAGATCCAGTTCGTGCAGGCACGCCATGAGGAAATGGCTGCATTCATGGCCAGTGCACACGCCAAGTTCACCGGTGAACTTGGCGTGTGCATCGCAACTTCCGGCCCAGGCGCTTCGCACCTGCTGACGGGCTTGTATGACGCGCGCATGGATCACCAGCCGGTTCTGGCGATTGTCGGCCAGCAGGCGCGCGACGCGCTCGGCGGGCACTATCAGCAGGAGCTCGACCTGGTGTCGATGTTCAAGGACGTTGCCGGGGCCTTCGTGCAGCAGGCGTCTACCCCAGCGCAAGTGCGGCACCTGCTTGACCGCGCGGTACGCACTGCCGTCGGCGAGCGCCGGGTTACCGCTGTCATTCTTCCCAATGACTTGCAGGACCTGCCTTATGAGGACCCACCGCGGGCCCACGGCACCGTGCACTCCGGCGTTGGCTACAGCAAGCCCAAGGTGGTGCCGTTCGCAGCCGACCTGCAGCGCGCCGCCGAGGTGCTGAACGCGGGGCGCAAGGTGGCGATACTGGTGGGGGCAGGCGCGCTGCAGGCCAGCGAACAGGTGGTGGCGGTGGCTGAAGCACTGGGCGCTGGCGTGGCCAAGGCGCTGTTGGGCAAGGCGGTATTGCCCGACGACCTGCCGTGGGTGACCGGGGCGATAGGCCTGCTAGGCACCGAGCCCAGTGCGCACCTGATGAACGAATGCGACACTTTGCTGATGATCGGTTCCGGCTTCCCCTACGCCGAATTCATGCCCAAGGAAGGCCAGGCCCGTGGCGTGCAGATCGACCTGCAGCCGGACATGCTCAGCTTGCGCTACCCGATGGAAGTCAACCTGGTGGGGGATGCCAGCGAAACACTGCAGGCCCTGCTGCCGCTACTGGAGCACAAGACCGATCGGCGCTGGCGGGCCAAGGTCGAAGGCTGGCGCGGCAAGTGGGACAAGACCTTGGCCAAGCGGGCCATGGCCAAGGCAGACCCCATCAACCCGCAGCGGGTCGTTCACGAACTTTCCCCACGCCTGCCCGACCATGCCATTGTCACCAGCGACTCCGGTTCCTGCGCCAACTGGTATGCCCGCGACCTCATGGTGCGCCAAGGCATGCAGTGTTCGTTGTCAGGGGGCCTGGCGAGCATGGGCGCGGCGGTACCTTATGCCATCGCCGCCAAGTTCGCCCACCCGCAGCGTGGCGTGGTCGCGCTGGTAGGTGACGGCGCGATGCAGATGAGCAACCTGGCCGAGCTGATTACCGTTGCCAAGTACTGGCAGCAATGGGACAACCCCCAGTGGATCTGCGCGGTGTTCAACAACGAAGACCTCAACCAGGTCACCTGGGAACAACGGGTCATGGAAGGCGACCCGAAGTTCGA
Organism: Pseudomonas sp. MB-090624; assembly: GCF_003205245.1. Classification (NCBI taxonomy): domain Bacteria; kingdom Pseudomonadati; phylum Pseudomonadota; class Gammaproteobacteria; order Pseudomonadales; family Pseudomonadaceae; genus Pseudomonas; species Pseudomonas sp. MB-090624. The sequence continues at coordinate 26,434 of NZ_QJRK01000013.1, forward strand.
GGCTTCACAGTCAATTCCTGATGTGCCTTATCACCTGTTCGCCATCTCCATCGGCCTGCAGGGTATCTACGTGGAGCGGGAGGAGGATATCGCCGACGCGTGGGAGCGGGCGCTGGCGGCTGACCGGCCTGTGCTGATCGAGTTCAAGACCGACCCGAATGTGCCTCCCCTGCCCCCGCACATCAAGTTGGAGCAGGCCAGGAACTTCGCCAGCAGCCTGCTCAAGGGCGACCCTGACCAGGCCGGGGTCATCGTGCAGGCGGCCAAACAGGTGCTCAGCACGGTGCTGCCGGGCAAGAAGTAACGCACCACGTGACTGCGCTACCGGAATAGGCCTCGGCTGTTCCGGTAGCCACCGAGGCACAGCGCTTTGCCCGTTGCCTCAGTTGCGGCGGCGGCCGCCCAATTCGACCCACACAGGGGCGTGATCGCTGGCCTTGGCCTCATTGCGCACCCAGGCATCTACCCCCGCCCCTTTCAGGTAAGGGGAGAGCTCGCGGTTGAGCAGCAGGTGGTCGATGCGCAGCCCGGCGTTACGTGCCCAGTGGTTGCGGAAGTAATCCCAGAAGGTGTACACGCGCTCGTCCGGGTACAGGTGGCGAACGGCATCCGTCCAACCTTGCGTCAGCAGACGCTCGAAACAGGCACGGGACTCTGGCTGCAACAAGGCATCCTTGAGCCAGGAACGTGTGTCGTAAATGTCCAGGTCCGTGGGCACCACGTTGAAATCACCCGCCAGGAGCGCTGGGTGCCCATTGGCATACAGCGTTTGCGCATGCTGGATCAGGCATTCGAACCAGCGCAACTTGTAATCGAATTTCGGCCCAGGCTGCGGATTACCGTTGGGCAGATACAAGCATCCGACCAGCACCCCATGCGCCGCTGCTTCCAGGTAACGGCTCTGGGTGTCGTCCTCCATGCCTGGCAAGCCACGTCGCACCTCTAGCGGCTCGCTGTCACGCGCCAGAATGGCCACGCCGTTCCAGGCGGGCTGGCCCTGATAAAGACTGCCGTAACCTGCAGCCTCGATCTCCTGACGCGGAAACTTGTGATCAGCAGCCTTCAATTCCTGCAGGCAGGCGATGTCGGGCCGTTCGCGCTTCAACCACTCCAGCAATGCGGGCAAGCGGCTGCTGATACCATTGATGTTGAAGGTCGCGATGCGGAGGTTTTTCATGCGTCAGGGTCATTCACGTGGGCCTGAACTGCGTCTTCCAGCGCTCGCACATGGGCTTCGTCGGCCAGTGCCTTGAGCGCCAGCCAGTCGTCCCAGCCGAGGGTGCCATCGTCGCGCAGGGCCTCGGCGGTGCGCAGCAGTTCATGGTGGTAGGCGTCTGGCGATTCGCTGCGGTAACTGACGTCGTCGTACTGCGCGTACCACGCTGCCAGTTCGGGAATGCTGCGTTCGATACTCATGGCGCTGCCCTCGCTCAATCATTATGGGTGAGAGCACCTCGAGCGCGCGATGTTCAGTCCGGGTACATCGGCGGTAGAGCGCGGCCGGCCACTGCACAACAGAACGGCGCAGGAACCAGCCCCAAAAAAAACCCGTGCTCCAGGCACGGGCCGCTCAGTGAGCAACACCCGCTCTGGATCAGTTATCCAGTTCGTCCTTGACGACCTTGCCGTCGCGCGGATCGACCTTGAACTCGTACTGCTTGCCATCGGCTTTGATGCCCTCACCTTCCCAATGGCCGTCATCGGCCTCGATCTTGGTGATTTGCGTGTAGCCAGCGCCCTTCAGCGTCGCTTCCGCCTGGTCTTTGCTCACCTTCCAGTCAGCACCAGGCTGGTCCGCCCACGCCGCCGTACTGCCCAGCGCGGTCGCCAGCGCCAGGCCAGTGAACAGTCGAGTCATTGTCTTCATCGCCAACATCCTTTTTCATGAAAGTTAGCGGTACGACTGGCGGCCGCACCTCAGCGTTCAGTTTTGTTTCGGGGGGATGGATGCGATGTCATCAGCCAGCACCGCCGGTGAATTGCGTTGGAACTTCGCGGCGGGACGATGGCCTCCTTCTCAGGCCTATCGAAAACGGAGAATCACGATGTACGACAAACTGAATGGCAAACGCGTGGCATTCCTGGTGACTGACGGTTTTGAACAGGTCGAGTTGACCGGCCCACGTGAAGCCCTGGAACAAACAGGCGCGGTGGTCGATATCCTGAGCGAAAAGGACGGCACGGTACGCGGCTGGAACCATGACAAACCGGCTGACGAGTTTACCGTGGATGCCACCTTCGACAGCGCGCAGGTGGACCTGTACGACGCCATTGTGTTGCCGGGCGGGGTGCAGAACTCCGATACCATCCGCCTGATCGAGGGCGCGCAAGCACTGGTGAAAAGCCACGCTGCGGCAAACAAGCCACTGGCAGTGATCTGCCACGGGGCCTGGCTGCTGATATCGGCGGGCCTGGTAAAGGGCAAGCGGATGACCAGCTACCAGACCTTGCAGGACGATATTCGCAACGCCGGGGGCGAGTGGGTGGATGAGAAGGTGGTGGTAGACGGCCACCTGATCAGCAGCCGCAAGCCGGACGATATCCCGGCCTTCAACGATCAGTTGATCAAAGCACTGAGCGAATGAACCGCGTCAGCCAAGGCAGGCTGAGGTCGCGTTGATGCTGTGAGTTTTGCGCACCCGGTCCTGCAGCGGGTGCTCAAAGCTCCAACCGGCCTGCCAGCAAGGCACTCAGCACCCCGGCAAGGTCATCGCCATGTTCATCCAGCAGCCGCAAGGGTATGCCTTGCAAGACCGATTGTGACCCGGCGAGGTCCGCACCGACCAACGCCAGCGGGCACGCGACATCCATCTGCAAGGCGCGCAGTTGGCGGGCCAGTGTTGCGCTCACCGAGCCCTGTACGGCAATCACCAACGCTGCAGGCTGCACGGCGGCGCAGACCAGCGCCAGCTCTTCCAGTGGCTGATCACAGCCAAGCACGTCAATGCGCTGTTGCTCGCTGCTCAGCAACAGACCGGTGCACAGCAACTGCGCTTCAGCATGCCCTTCAGTGCCCGCCATGATCACGCGCGGCGCATTGGCCTGGTTCATCTGCAGGCGCATCAGGAGGCGCGCACGCAAGAAATTATCGAAGAACACCCATTGGCTGCGTTGGCCGAAGGCTCGCCCGGCGGCCAGTTGCTGCCAGACCGGCATCAGCACTTCGCGCAGCACCGTCGCCTTGGGCAACAACGTGAACAACTGGCCATGCAGCGCATCCAGCGCTTGGGCATCGAACGCCTGGGTAGCACGCAGCAGCGCTGCGCGCCATTCGGCAAAGGCCGAATCCGACTGCATGGCGGCTTTCGGCTGGGCGGCGAGGCGCTCACCGACCTTGCTGATCGGCAGCCCATGGTTGGTCCAGTGCAGAATGTCGCGGATACGCTGCACATCCTCGGCCGTGTACAGCCGGTGACCACCGTCGGTGCGCTGCGGGCGGAGCAAGCCGTGGCGCCGCTCCCAGGCGCGCAGGGTCACCGGGTTGATGCCCGTCAGGGTAACCACATCGCGCATGGGCAGCAGGTCGGCTTGAGTAGTATCAGTCATTGCACGGGTCGTCCGGGAAGTGCCCCATTCTAAACCGATACACACCTTCTGCGCAGTGCCGAACTGGGTCATCATGCAGCAAACTGCGCGCGAAGCCCTGCACAGAGGCTACGCTGCGCTTACTGAACATGACATTTGCGTAGGTAGCGCTACATGATCACTGCAAAACTCCTGCAACTGATGGTCGAGCAATCCAACGACGGCATCGTCGTAGCCGAGCAGGAAGGCGAAGACAGCATCCTCATCTATGCCAACACAGCTTTCGAGCGGCTGACGGGCTACCAGGCCAGGGACATCCTGTACCAGGACTGCCGCTTCTTGCAGGGCGCCGACCATGACCAGGAAGCCGTACAGCGCATCCGCGAGGCGATACGTGACGGCAAGCCGTGCCGGGAAGTCCTGCGCAACTACCGCAAGGATGGCAGCCCGTTCTGGAACGAATTGTCCATCAGCCCAGTGTTCAACCAGGCGGATCAACTGACCTACTACATCGGCATTCAGCACGATGTTTCCCGGCAGGTAGAGGCCGAGGCGCGGATCAAGGCGCTGGAAGCCGAGGTCGCTGAACTGCGGCAGCAGTTGGCGCAACGCGAAAGCTGAAATAGCTATACAAAAACTTTGACTTGTACAATTTTTGTCGTAGGCTTCGAGTATACCTGTACAACAATCGGGTGTTGTACAGGATTGTCCGGAGCCGAGCATGTCCGCTTACCTGCAGCAGTTCGCCGAACGCTTTGCCCACCTTGACGTGGACAGCCTCGATTCACTGAACACCCTGTACAGCGAAGACGTTGTCTTCCGCGACCCCCTGCATCAAATTCACGGGCTCGACGCCCTGCAGGCCTATTTCGCCCAGTTGTACGCCAATGCCCGCGATATCCGCTATGCCTTCGCCGCGGCGGACGAGGTGCTACCTGGCCAGGGTTACCTGCGCTGGACCCTCGAGTTTCGTCACCCACGGCTGGCACGGGGGGCACCGATAACGGTGCAAGGCTGCAGTTTTCTGCAGTGGCGTGACCGCGTCCATTTCCACCAGGATTTCTTCGACGCGGGCGCCCTGTTGTATGAGCACGTTCCACTGATGGGCGGGGCCATTCGCTGGCTCAAAGGCAGGCTGGCATGAGCCGCTGCTGGTTGACAGGCGCTAGCAGCGGCCTTGGCGCAGCCCTTGCGCAAGCGCTGCTGGAACAAGGGCACCAGATCGCGTTGGGTGGCCGTCGCAGCCAGGCACTGCTGCCGTTGGCCGAGCGGTATCCGGGGCAGGTGCTGTTGGCCGAGGGCGACATTGCCGACGCTGCACAAGTGGCACAAATGGCCGCCCGCATCGAGCAAGCCTGGGGTGGGCTGGACATGGCGGTCTTCAATGCAGGCACTTGTGAATACCTGGAGCCCGGCCACTTCGACCCGGCGCTTGTCGAACGCGTGGTACGCACCAACCTGCTGGGCGTGAGCAACTGCCTGGCCGCCGCCCTGCCCTTGCTGCGGGCAGGCGTGCGCCCGCACCTGGTGGTGGTCGGCAGTTCGGTAACCTGGCTGGCCTTGCCCCGTGCCGGGGCCTACGGGGCGTCCAAGGCAGCCGTGCGTTACCTGGTGGAGTCGCAGCGGATCGACCTGGCACGCGAGGGTATCGACATGACGTTGGTCAGCCCGGGCTTTGTCGATACGCCGTTGACCCGCCGCAACGACTTCCCCATGCCGCAACTGTGGTCTGCCGAGCGCGCGGCACAACATATTGCCAAGCGCTTGCCCCGGCGCCCGCTTGAAATCAACTTCCCGAGCCTTTTCACCTGGGGCCTGCGTGTGCTCGGGGCCCTGCCCCCGCGTCTGCGCCTGGCCCTGGGCCTGCGCTTGGCCCGCCACGAACAGGACTGACCCATGCGCATCGCCATTATTGGAAGCGGCATTGCCGGCCTCACCTGTGCCTACCTGCTCTCCCGTCGCCACGCGGTCACGGTGTTCGAAGCCGCGAGCTGGGTCGGCGGCCACACCCACACCGTGGACGTGGACTGGGCAGGCGAGCGCTATACCATCGATACTGGCTTCATCGTGTTCAACGACTGGACCTACCCGAACTTCATTCGCTTGCTCGAGCAACTGGATGTGGGCTCACAACCCACGCAGATGAGCTTCTCCGTAAACGACCCACTCAGCGGCCTGGAATACAATGGTCATAGCCTCGACACCCTGTTCGCACAACGCAGCAACCTGCTGTCACCGGGTTTCTGGGGGATGCTGCGCGAAATCCTGCGCTTCAACCGGCAGGCTATCGCCGACCTGGATGCAGGGCGAATAGACGATCACACCACGCTGGGCAGCTATCTTCAGGCGCAAGGCTACGGGCAACGTTTTGTCGATCACTACGTGGTGCCCATGGGCTCGGCGATCTGGTCGATGTCCCGGGCCGACATGCTGGCTTTTCCGTTGCAGTTCTTCGTGCGCTTTTGCCGCAACCACGGCCTGCTGTCGGTCAATCAGCGGCCGCAATGGCGGGTGATAGAAGGTGGTTCGCGCAGCTATATCGGCCCGCTGAGCCGGCGGTTTGCCGAACAGGTACGGCTTGACTGCAAGGTTCACCGGGTCGACCGAGACCAGGGTGGGGTGACCCTGCACAGCGCTGCCGGCACCGAGCGCTTCGACAAAGTGGTATTCGCCTGTCACAGCGACCAGGCCCTTGCCCTGCTGCAGGCACCGAGTACACAGGAACAGGCAGTACTGGGCGCCATCGGCTACGCCGACAATGATGTGGTGCTGCACACCGACACCCGCCTGCTGCCCCGCCGGCGCAAAGCCTGGGCCAGTTGGAACTACCGCCTGGCCGGCGACGGTCAGGCACCGGCCGCGCTGACCTACAACATGAATATCCTGCAAGGCCTGCAGGCGCCGGTGACGTTCTGCGTGAGCCTGAACCAGACCGCCCTGATCGACCCCGCCCAGATCATCGCCCGCTTCAGTTACGCCCACCCGCAATACAGCCTGGCGGCGCTGGCCGCACAGGCCCGGCATGCGCAGCTGCAAGGCGGTCAGCACAGCTATTTCTGCGGGGCCTACTGGGGCAACGGCTTTCACGAGGACGGCGTCACCAGCGCGCTGCAGGTGGCCAGCCATTTCGGGGAACAGCTATGAACAGCGGTCTGTGCCTGGGCTGGCTCAGCCACCGGCGCCTGAGCCCGCGGCCGCACGCCTTCCGCTACCAAGTCGGCATGTTCTACCTGGACTTGGACGAGCAAGCCTGGCTGATGACCCTGTCGCGCTGGTTACGGCGCTCGCGCCTGGCGCCGCTGAGCTTCCGTGAAACCGATTACCTGCCGGCCTTTACCGGCCAAGGGCAATCGCTGGCCGGCGCCGCGCGGCGGTTGGTGGGCCGAGCCACGGGCCAGGTGCCGGAAGGGCCGGTACGCCTGCTGACCCAGCTGCGTTGCTGGGGACTGGCGTTCAACCCGGTGAGTTTCTACTTCTGCCACGACCGCGATGGGCACCTGGCGGCAATCCTGCTGGAAGTACGCAACACCCCTTGGCGAGAGCGCTTCCACTATGTGCTGCCCGTACAGGGCGGGCTGGCGCAGCCGTTCGCGGTGAACAAGGCCTTTCACGTGTCGCCGTTCATGCCGCTGGACATGGACTACCGCTTGCGCTTCCACCTCGACGAGAGCCGGGTGCGCATCCACATGGAAAACTGGCAAAGCGGCCACAAGGTCTTCGAAGCCGACCTGGCACTACGGCGCCAACCCTTGGACCGTCCCGCCTTGCACCGCTACATCCTGGCCTTCCCCTGGATGAGCCTGCGCACCCTGACGGGCATCTACTGGCAAGCCCTGCGCCTGTTCTGCAAGCGCACGCCTATTCACGACCACACCGCCAGCCAGGGCGACCTGGCACTTGGCCAACCTTGCGAGGACTCCGATCATGTCCAATCCCACCCTGAGCGTTAGCAAGTCAGCAGGCATCGCCCCTTGGTTGGGCGCGCTGGCGCGCAACGCTGTGCTGGCACAGCTGGGCAAGTTGCGCCATGGCCACCTGCGTGTGCTCTGCCATGGGCAACAATGGGCCTTCGGTGATGCCGCCAGTGCCCTGCAGGCGGAGGTGGAAATTCTCGATGATGCTGCCTGGAACCTGCTGGCGAGCAATGGTTCGATCGGTGCCGGTGAGGGCTATATCCATGGTTACTGGCGCAGCCCGGACCTGGCCCTGGTCACGCGGTTGTTCGTCGCCAACCTCGAGGTGCTCGACGCCCTGGAAGGGGGCCTGGCGCGGTTGGGCCGGCCCGCCCTGCGCCTGCTGCACCGGCTCAACCGCAACAGCAAGCGCGGTGCGCGACGCAACATACTGGCCCACTATGACTTGGGCAACGCGCTGTTCGAACAGCTGCTGGACCCGACCATGATGTACTCGGCTGCCCAGTTCGAGCACCCCGACCAACCCCTTGAACAGGCCCAGCTTCGCAAGCTGCAGCGCATCTGCGAGAAGCTTGAACTGGGCCCGGAAGACCACCTGCTGGAGATCGGCACTGGCTGGGGCAGCCTTGCCATCCATGCTGCCAGCCATCATGGTTGCCGGGTCACCACCACCACCCTGTCCCAGGCGCAATACAGCCATACCCTGCAACGGGTCAAAGACCTGGGGCTGGAGCGGCAGATCACCGTGCTGCAGGAGGACTACCGCGACCTGCGCGGGACATTCGACAAGCTGGTCTCGATCGAGATGATCGAGGCTGTAGGCCACCGCTACCTGCCCACGTACTTCCGCCAGTGTGGATCGTTGCTCAAGCCCGATGGCCTGATGCTGATCCAGGCGATCACCATTCGCGACCAGCGCTATGCCCAGGCACGGCGCTCGGTGGACTTCATCCAGCGCTATATTTTCCCCGGCGGCGCCCTGCCCTCGCTCAGCGTGCTGGTCGATACGGCCAGCCGCCAGACAGCGCTGAACCTGGTTCACATGGAGGATTTCGGTGTCGACTACGCCCTGACGCTGCGGCACTGGCACGACAACCTGAAGCAATCGCGCGCGGCGCTCGCGGCGTTGGGTTATGACGAGACGTTCCAGCGCCTGTGGGAGTTTTATCTGTGCTACTGCCAGGGCGGTTTCGAGGAGCGTGCCATTGGCGTGGCGCAGCTGTTGTGGGCGGCGCCGAACGCGCGTCGCGCGCCACTGCCTGTACCAGCGTGATGGTTACCCGCGGCCAGATTGCCAATGCGCTGTGGCTGCAATTGGGCTGGTGGTTGTGCATATGGGGTGCCAGCACACCTTGGGTGCTGATGTGGGTGCCTTTGGGGCTGGCGCTGCACCTATGGACATGCACACAACCGCGGGCAGAAGCTTGGGCGCTGTTACGCGTGACCATGGCTGGGTGCCTGCTGGACAGCCTGCTAGGCAGCCTTGGTGTATTTGATTTTCACGCCTGGCCGCTGCCCCTATGGCTGGCATCGATGTGGTTGGTGCTGGCCAGCGGTTTGCGCCATAGCCTGGCCTGGGCAGGCCGGCCGTTTTTGCGCGGTGCCGTGGTCGGCGCGGTTGCCGGCCCCATGGCGTATCTGGGCGGCGCCAAGCTGGCCGATGTCGCGCTGCCCCTGGGGCCTTTGGCAACCACCCTGGTTCTAGTGCCGATCTGGGCCTTGGCCCTGCCCTTGCTGGTGCGCTTGGCTGCGTGGCGCTGAGCGGCGGCAGCGCTCGGAACAATAACGCACCTCGTCCCAGCAACGCGCCCAGCGCTTGCGCCAGGTGAATGGCCGGCCACACACCACGCACACCTTGCTTGGCAGGTTTTGCTTCTTCACAGCGGCCTGCCTGCATCCAGCTCGGCGAGCAACTGCTCGCCACGTTGCCACACACCATCACGGCGCGCGGCAGCCATCCGGTCGAGGTTGCGGTAGACCATTGCCAGGCGCGGGTTGGCCGACAGGCGTTGACGGTGGCGCATAAGAAAATGCCAGTACAGCGCATTGAACGGGCAGGCATCGCCTTCCACCACCTTGTCTACCCGATAGCTGCAGGCCTTGCAGTGGTCGGACATCCGCTGGATGTAGCGCCCACTGGCGCAATACGGTTTGGAGCCCAGGTAGCCACCGTCGGCATGCATCACCATGCCAAGCGTGTTGGGCAGTTCGACCCAGTCGAATGCGTCGATGTAGACCGCCAGGTACCATTCACAGATAGCGGCAGGCGCGATGCCTGCCAACAGCGCGAAGTTGCCGGTCACCATCAGCCGCTGCACGTGGTGCGCGTACCCAAGCCGCAGCGTTTGCCCTATCGCTTGCGCCATGCAGCGCATGCGGGTGTTGCCGGTCCAGTAGAACTCGGGCAAGGCGCGGGCGTTGCCGAAGTGGTTCAATGTGGCGTAGTCGGGCATGCGCAGCCAATACACACCGCGGACATATTCACGCCAACCGATCAGTTGGCGGATGAAGCCTTCGGCGGCGTTGAGCGGCACCCTGCCTTCGCGCCAGGCCTGTTGCACGTCTTCGCACAACTGCCGCACATCGAGCAAGCCTATGTTCAGGGCCGCGCTGATGCGTGAATGGAAAAGATACGGCTCACCTTCGGCCATGGCGTCCTGGTAGTCACCGAATGCCGCCAGACCGAAGTCGAGAAAGTGCTGCCACAGCTCAAGCGCCTGCTGCTGGGTGACGGGGTACTCGAACCCGTCTATCTCGCCGTAGTGGTCGCCGAAGCGCTGGCGTACCAGCGCCATCACCGCCAGGGTAATGGTATCGGGCGTGAAGCGCGCCGCGAACGGAGCGCCCAGGTTGCGAGGCAGTGGTTTACGGTTTTCACTGTCGAAGTTCCAGGTGCCCCCGGCAGGGCTGCCATCGGGCTCCAGCAGCAGGCCGCACCGCTTGCGCATACCGCGATAGAAATGCTCCATGCGCAACTGCCGGCGACCCTCGGCCCAGCGCGCGAAGGCCTCACGCGAGCACAGGAAGCGAGTGTCGCGGTGCCACGTCAAGGGCAGCCCGGACTCGCGCAACGCGTGCTCGAGCCGCCACTCGCCACATTCGGTCAGGTCGATCTGCGCCGCGCCAAGCCGTTCGCGCCAGCGGCGCAGCTCACCGACGATGGTGCCGCTGTTTTCGCTGTCATCGATCGGTACGTAGTGCACTTGCCAGCCGCGCTCGCGCAGCGCCTGGGCAAAGTGGCGCATGGCGCTGAAAACGAGCACGATCTTTTGCGGGTGATGGGGCACATAGCGCGCCTCGCCCTCCACCTCTGCCATCAGGATAGCGTCCTGGGCAGGGTCCAGTGCCTTCAGGCTTGGCAGCTCCAGCGATAACTGGTCACCCAGCACCAGGCCTAGGCGCACGGGGCGGCCTACCACTGGCTGGCCAGGGTAATCGGCACGCGCAACGGTGCAATGGGGCCGTCACGTTGCCCGCACATCTCATCATGCACCGACTGCTGCACCAGCACGCATGGCACCTCGGCCATGTCAGCCAGCAAATCGCGCAGTTCGGTAGTGGAGCGCAGGCGCACAGGCTGCCCCTGCGCATCGCTCAAGGTAACCGGGCCGGTTGCGGTAATTGCACGCAAAACGTAGAAGCCACCTTCCAGCGACAGCACTTCAAGCTCTTCGATTTCGCCAGCATCCACGTGCTGGGCCAATGCATTCAGGTTCATGGCGTAGCCTCCGGCAGGCGGCGGAAGAACAGCGTGATCTGGCCGATCTCCACACCTAGTTTGCTCATGCTCGAGCGGTTGATCAGGGTGTCGTCATCCATCAGGTACATCCAGTCGTCCAGGTCCACCTCCCAGTGCTTGCCGTCCACCGGCAAGTCCAGCCGGTAGCGCCAGCGCAGCGCATTGCCCGCCACTTCGCCACGGGCCTCGCCGATCACGTCGCCGGCCGTGCCCCGCCAGCGCCCAGGCCCGTCCGGCACCAAGGTCCAAGTGCGCTGTTGGCGCGTGCCGTCGCTGTACACGAAGTGCTCGTCGAGAATCAGCCGCTCACCTTCTCGGCGGCTGTCGATGCGCACATGAAACCGCTTGACCACCTCGCCGGAACGCTTCTGGAACATGCCCCAGGCCTGAACCGGCCGGGAGAAGAACGCCGCCAGGTCGAGCTTGGGTTGCTCACCGGCATAATGCTCGACCCCCACGTTGCCGCAACTGCCCAACAGCAGGCAGCCAACCAGTAACAGCGCTTTGCCAACGTTCATGTCACGGCTCTCCGTCGGTGCCGGCCAGCCCGAGCAAGCGCTGCCGTAATTGTGGGTCCCTGGCATTCGGGCCAAGCCAGATGGCGAAGAATGCCCGTGCGAAGACAGGGTCGGTGATTTCGCGGCTGAGTTTGCCGTCAACGTAAAAACGGCAGCCTTGGCCCGGCAGGTAAACACCTGTTATGCGCATGCCAGGGTGCACGTCAACGAATGCCTGTTGCAGCAGCCCGGTCAGTTGCGCGCTGCGTTGTGCCGTCATGCCGCCCCCGTCGAGCCTGCGCATTTCTGCAAGGCTGGCTTCGACCAAAGTGTCTCTGGACAGCGAGCGGTGGTAACGCAGCTCCAGCGCGAACGGCTCATCCCAGCGCTGCACGGGGCCGGCCGCCCACAGCCGCGCACTGTACAAACGCAGGCCCCACCAGCTGAAATCGCCTTCACCCAGCCGTTGTGCGGCCGGCACATCCGAGCGCCAGTCCGCCACAGCCGCCGTGGCCAGAGCGGTCAGCAACAGACACAGGGATGTGAATCGGGCTGGGACTGCCATGCTGGCCTCGGCTGCCAGGACTAATATTGTACAAACATAGCAGCTTGTACAGATTTGTCACCCGCAATGTACAGCTTTTTGCATCAGTTCAAAGGCAGCCGCAGGGTTGCCGCCAAGCCCCCGCTCGGTCGATTCTCAAGGTGAACATGCCCGCCCAGGCGGTCAATGATGGTGACGACAATGGACAGCCCCAGCCCGGCACCGTTGGGGCTGTTACGGCTGTAGAAGCGCTCGAACACGCGCGCTATGTCAGCCGGCTCGATACCTGGCCCTTCATCCTCCACGATCAGCTCGAAACGGTTTTCCAGGCGCCTGAGCAGTACGCTGATGCGCCCTCCCGGGGGCGAATGCTCGACGGCGTTGGAAACCAGGTTCTGGAACGCGATGGTCAACGCACCGGCGTCGATGCCCAGGTGGTGATCACCCTCACCAATATCCAGCGATGGCTCCAGGCCGCGGTCGAGTATCCAGGGAGTCAGCTCGGCCATGGTGTCGGTGACCACCTCACCCAGGTCGACCTTGACCGCGGCGTGCTGGCCCAGGCGCGGCTCGACACGGGCCAGGGTCAGCAACTGGTTGACCACCCGAGTCAGCCGGTCCACACCGCCAATCAGAAAGCCCAGCGCCTTGTGCCGTTCGGCCTCGCTCGCGGCCTCGAGTGCGTTCTGGGCATGCAGGCGCAACACCGCCAGCGGCGTGCGCATTTCATGGGCGGCGTCGGCAATGAAGCGGTGTTCGCGCCGCAACATGTCTTCGATCTGCGCCAGCAGGCGGTTGATGGCCGCTTGCATGGGTTCCAGCTCCGAGGGCAATGGCGCCAGGCGCAAGGGTTCGAGTGAATCGGCGTGGCGTGCGCGAATGACCGTGGCCATGTTCTGCAAGGGGCGCAGCCCCCAGCCGATCGCCACCCAGACCAGCAACACCAGGGCCAGGCTGCCGAGCAGGAAGGGGAACAAGGTATGGCGCACGATCCGGTCGATCAGGTCGTAGCGCACATCATCACGTTCACCCACCCAGATGACCCAGTGCTTTTCCGGCACCGGTAACACGAAGCCGCGCCATTGCCGGTCACCACTGGAAAAGTCGTAGAACCCGGGTTCGGACGGCGGCAGCGACAGCTGCGGGGCACTGGGTGTATGCACCAGCAACACGCCCCCCTCACCCCATACCTGGAATGCCAGCTTGCTTTCGTAGGGGTGGCCAACCCGGTGGTGGCCGGCCTGGGCCAAGGCGTCGTTGAACGCCTGGTACATGGCCTCGCGCGAGCCGCCCTGGACCGGCAGGCTCATGACCCCCTGCAGCAGGCGGGCGTTCTGCGCCAGGTGGGCGTCGTACACTTCGTTGATCTCATGGCGACTGTCATGATAGTTGTACAGCGTAAGCAGGCCTGTCCCCAGCAGCAACAGCAGCATGACCCGCCACAACGTCCTTCGCCGCAACGAGGTCATGCCTTGCCCTCGACCAGGTAGCCAATGCCCCGCACCGTGCGGATCAGGCCGTTGTAGAGCTTTTTGCGCAGGTGGTAGATGTGCACTTCCAGGGTATTGCTCTCGGGCTCTTCATCCCAGCCATACAGCAGCTGGGTCAGGCGTTCGCGGGTGAACACCTTGCCCGGCTGCGCCAGCAATTCATGCAGCAAGCGGTATTCCTTGGGGGTCAATATCACTTCCAGCCCTTGGTAATGTACCTGCTGGGTAGCGGGGTCGAGCATGACCCCGGCATGCTCGATCGATACCTTGGCACGCCCGGCGCTGCGCCTGAGCAAAGCCCGCAAGCGGGCCTTCAGCTCGTTGAGGTCGAACGGCTTGACCAGGTAGTCGTCAGCGCCAGCATCCAGCCCGGCGATGCGATCATCCAGGGCGTCCCGCGCGGTGAGGATCAGTACCGGCAAGCTATTGCCAGCGCCTCTCACGCGCCGAAGCACCTCGATGCCATCCAGGCGCGGCAAGCCCAGGTCCAGGATGGCCAGGTCGAATGTTTCATGCAGCAGCGCGTGCACGCCATTCTGGCCGTCGCGCAACCAGTCGAGCGTATAACCCTCCTGGCGCAAGCCATCGCAGATCCCCTCCCCCAGTGCGGTATCGTCCTCAACCAGCAGTAGCCGCATGTTCAGTCCTGTTTGTCCTTGATTGCCTTGAGTAAAGCCGCGATATCCGCCCGCCGGCCTTGGTCCGCCAGTTCACGCCCCGGCCGCGGCGGCGCCTGCAGGGCCTTGTGCAAGGCAGCAGTGGCTTCAGCGTAGCGCTTTTGCCGGTACAAGTGGTCGGCCCAGAAATAGTTGCTGTCGATGCCGTTGGGGTTGATCTTCAGGGCTTCGCGCAACAGCTGGTCCGCCTTGTCGCCGTCACCGAACCCTATCGGCCAGCCCGGCACCTGGTCGTAAAGCGTGCCAAGGCTGGTATAGGCCGAGCCCTGCAGGGCATCAGGGTCCAGCTTCATGGCCTGCTCCAGGCTGGCCTTGGCTGACTTGACCTTGCCCAGCGCACCGAGCCCACCCACGGCGCCAGCCCAGCTGCTGTTGATGATGCCTTCCCAGATCAGCGGCTCGGGGGTGCCGGGGTGCTGCCTGACGAATGCCGCCGCCTCACCGGACAACTTCTCGAAAGCATCAGCGCGCTGGGCCTTGGGCGTCTGATACTGGATTTGTGCCCAACGCTGTTGCAGCGCGCTGAGCTGCTGGTTTCCGGCTGGGTCCAGTGCCCAGGTGAACGGGGTGAACGCCAGCAGGCTGACGAAGGCCAGTCGCTTCATTTGCTCGACTCCTTGATATGGCCGCCAATGTAGCGGCGAATGACAGGCAATTGCTTGCGCAGGGCACGGTCGACCACCCCTGGCAACATGCCGTTGATGCGTACGAAGAGCTTTTCCGGCCACCCCAGGTACAGCTCGCTGCGCTCCGACTGGACGGCCACGAGCACGGCGCGGGCGACATCGGCCGGGTCGTCCATGCCGACCTTCAGCGCCTGGTTGAGCGCGGTGGCGGCGCTGCTGTTCATGGTGGTGCGGGTGGCCCGCGGGGCGGCATACAGCACATTCACCGTGGTATCGGCCAACTCACGGCGCAACGCCTCGGAGAAACCGCGCAGGGCGAACTTGCTGGCACAGTACGTGGCGTAGCCGGGGTAGCCGATCGAGCCGTAAGTGGAACCGACATTCACCACCAGCGCCTTGGGTTGCTCGCGCAGCAGGGGCAGGCAGGCACGGGTCAGCTGCAGGGGCGCCTTGATGTTGATGTCGAGCAATTCATCCAGCGCGTACTCGTCCAGCTGGTCCAGCAAGGCAAAACGGTTTACACCGGCGGCATTGATCAGCACATTGACCCCGCCCATTTCGCGGGCGCGGCTGACCACCTGTTCACGCCCGGTCGGCGTACGCAGGTCGGCCGTTTGCCAACGCAGGCGCTCAGGGTAGCGGTTCATCAGCCCCGCCAGCTTGCCCATGTGCCGGCTTACCGCGAGTACCCGGGCACCGGCTGCACACAATTGCTCGGCCAGTTCCAGGCCGATGCCGCCACTGGCCCCGGTCAGCACCACCACCGACTCATGCAAGCGCATGCTGCACCTCGGCATGCTCAGTGCGTGGCAAACCTTCGAACATGGCGGTATACAGCGGGTACACCACCTTGGCGGCGTGCAGCACCGCCTGCTGGTCGGCCACGTCGTCCAGCCGGTCCATCAGGCTTTTGTAGGTGACCATGTGGTCCTGGTCCAGCGCGCCGTGGGAACTGAGGTAGCTGAAGGCCTGGTTGGGCAACCCGAGGGTGCTCTGGATCGCCCCGGCAGCATGGGTGGCCAAGGCGATGCTGGTGCCCTCCAGCACGTTGACCATGCCGAACAACCCCACCGGGTTGCCCCGTGCGATAAGGTCGTACAGATAGGCAACCATCAACTCGATGGGCAAGGCAGGCAGGCCGTCGCGTACCGCCTCCCAGTCACCGCCACAGGCCTTGATATCGTTGAGGATCCACTGCTCGTGGCCGTACTCCTCCTGGATGTACTCGCACACCGCGCCGCGCAACCACTCCAGCCGCGCCGGCAGCCGCGCGCCGCACGCCATCATCAGCGGTACGGTATGGCGCACGTGGTAATAGGCCTGGGTGAGGAAGGCGATGTAGCTGGCCCGGCTGACCTGGCCGGCCAGCGCCTCGCGAATGACCGGCACCGCGAACAAAGCCTGACGTTCGTGGCTGGTTTGCAGCTGCAGGGTGTCGAAAAATGACATGGTAGACCTCATGACGGAATGTCGGACAACAAGGGTTGATAACGCTGCAGGATCGCCTCACGGCGTGGGCGGCCATTGGCGGTCAGGGTGTGCTCGGCGACCGAGAATGGCGCTGGCAAACGCCGCCAGGCATGCACCCTGGCGTAGTCGGGCAAACTGGCATTACTGTGCTGCACGGCCTGCTCGATAGCCGCGTCCGTGGTGCCCGGGGCGAGCGGCCAGAGCAAGGCCACGTTGCGCGGCATGCCCTCGCCATGAACGAACGCCTGGGCGATCACCCCGCTCTGGGTCAGCTCGGCTTCTACCCATTCAGGGTTGACGTTGCGCCCGAAGCTGGTGATGAACTGGTGTTTCTTGCGCCCGTTCAGGTGCAGGTAGCCTTCATCATCGAAAAAGCCCAGGTCGCCGGTAGCCCACCACGCGGTTTGGCTGGGCGTGTCGCCCAGATAGCCAAGCAGCAGGGTCCCGGCAACCAGCACCTCACCGTCTTCGGCGATACGCACCTGCACATGCGGCAAAGGCCGGCCGACACTGCCTGGGCGCACCGCACCGGGGCGGTTCAGCGCCACCACAGAGGCACATTCCGACAGCCCGTAGCCCTCGAATACCGGCAAGCCTACGGCCTCGGCCCGCGCCAGCAGGCTGGGCGCCACACGGGCGCCACCCACCGCAACGAAACGCAGCATGCCAACCCCCATCAGCCCGCGCTCGATTGCCGTGACCAGCCCCAGCAGCAGTTGCGGAACCAGAATCAGGCTTTGTGCGCCGCTCAAGGCGATGGCCCCGAGCAGCCGCTTGAAATCGACCTGGCTGGCCCCCCCCATGCCCAACTGGGCCTGTGGGTACAGCATGACACTGGCCCCTGCCAGCAAGGCGGCGTAAACGCCCAGGTTCTCCAGCAACACGCCCAGCGGAAGCACAGCGAGGTAGCGCCGAGGCTGCGTAGGCCGGCTGGCCTGTTCCAGTTCGTGTGCGACCCGCAACATGGCCTGCGCGCTCAGGCACACGCCTTTGGGGTTGCCGGTACTGCCAGAGGTGTAGGTGACCTTGGCGGTGCCTTCAGGCAGGGCCACCGCAGGCAGCGTTGGCCGCGACCAGAAGCCTTGCTGGTCGACGAAACCCAGCCGCCCGAGCAAGCTCTCCCAGGCGGGCGGGCCGAGCACCAGGCTGGCGCCGCTCTGTTGCAGGCAATGCTCCAACTGGGTTGGGCTGAAGAAGGTGGGCACCGTCACGCAGGCGCGCCCCGAGACCAGCGCGGCCAGGTCCCACAACAGCAGTTCGGGACCGTTATCCAGCCCCAGCACCAGCACACCGGCCTGACGCTGGCGCAGGGCCTCGGCACGCTGTAGCACCTCGGCAAGCAACTGCTTGTAGGTGTAGCGTGCACTGGCCCCTTCCAGCGCGGGCGCATCACCATGGGCCAGCAATGCCTGCCAGAAACGTTCAAGCTCAAGCGGCATGGCCGGTCTCCTCGTCCAGCACCGGAAAGCCCAGGCGGCGAAACACACCAGCGCTACGCAGCAAGTCGAAGCCCTGGCCGATTTCGCCCGCGTACACCTGCGGATGCTGGGCGTAATAGCTGCCCCATTGCGCAACGGGCTCGTCCAGGCGTGCCGGGTCGGCCTGCGCCAGCACGGTAGGTGCCAGGCCCAGGCGCTGGAAACTGTTGATCAAGGTGGAGGCACCGGTGAACGCCACCCACTTCAGCCCACGGGTGGCAAGCAGCCAGGTCACGGCGGTGATCATGATGCGTGCGCTGCCGGCGCTCAGCGACGCCAGGTTGCCGACCTCGACCATGCACTCGCGGGCAACGGGCAGGCTGGTCAGGCGCGAAACCGCGGTTTCCAGGGGCACGTCCAGGTAACGCTCGAGAAACAGCGGCCCACTGCTGGCCGGGCGCAGACCCGCCGCCGCGATCAAGTGCCCGTGGCTATCACGCAAGGCCAGCAACTCGGGCAGGTAATGGTGTACATCGGCGTGGTGAACTTCAGCGAAACAGCGATGAATGAACTGCTCGAGCGCCTCCCGGTCAGGGTCGTCCGGCAGGTGCAGGGACAAACAGCCGTGATGCGCTGCATGGGTGCCTATCGGCAATGGGAGCAGGTGGCTCCAAAGGGTATGGGTCATGGAACTCCCCCCTGATTAATGGGTTGGGCGAAGTATCAGTGACGAATCTGAAGGGAATCTGAAGCCGGCTGAACAAACGCCCGGAAACCGAACGGTCGATAGCCAAGCCGTTGCTTTTATCTACCGCCTGGCCCAAGCTCAGCCCTTCTTGCCGCCATGGACCCCCCGATGCCCAGACGCAACCGCTACCTGATCGCCGTGCTGCTGTTGATCCTGGCATCGGCCCTGTTCGGGTACCTGTGGCGCGATACTCCGCCAGCCCAGCCAGCCTTGCCGGCGCATAGCTATGCCAAGGCCCTGCGCCAGGCCCACGACGGTCGGCCTGGCGCTGCCAGGGTGCTTTACCAGCAGTTGCAACGCACCGACTTGCCCGCCATCCGGCGCGCAGCCCTGTACGCCGAGCTGCCCAACTACCCTTCGCCACTGGCCTTGAAAATCGCCCGGCAAGACCTGGAACACGCCGAGCCACTGGTGCGCCGTGCCGCCATCGCAGGTATCCGCCGGCTGCTGCCTGCGGCGCAGCGCAGCCTGGTGCTTGGCCCGCTGCTGGACGATGACGACCAAAGCGTGCGCTTCGCTGCCGTGGACGCCTTGCTTGGCCTTTCCCCGGATGACATAGGCCTGTATTTCGGCCCGCTGCAGGCGGCCCTGGAGCAATACCAGCAAGCGCTGGCGCAACAACCCGAGGAAGCAGACGCGCAAGTGCACCTGGCGCGCTTGTACATGCACGAAAATGACTACACCCAAGCTGCGGTAGCCCTGCAACGTGCATTGACCGTCGCCCCAGGCAACCTCGATGCGCTGGCCACCCAGGTGCGCCTGCTGGAACGTCAAGGCCAGCACGATGCCTCACGCCAGGTGCTCGGCAAGGCATTGGCCCTGAGCCCGGACTCGGCCTTCCTGCAATACCAGCTGGGGCGCTGGCTGATCCGCCACCAGCAACGTGAGTACGCCTTGCTGGCACTGTCCCGCGCGGTTGAACTGGACCCGGACAACGTCGATTACCGCTATACCCTGGCGGTGACCCTGCATGCGCTGGAGCAACTTGATGCGGCGCAGAAGCAGCTGGAAACCGTGCTCAGCCAGCAACCGGCCAACCGTCGCGCGCGGGTGTTGCTGATCCAGTACTGGAAAGAATCCGGCCAACTTCAGAACGTGCAGGTGCTGCTGGCCGAGCTGGAGCAGCAAAACCCGGATGACCCCGCACTGCAGCAAGGCCTCTAGGCCTGCCTGAAACCTGTTGAACCCTGAGCCCGTGCCCAGGGTCCAGTGGTTATCAGGCCACTCTGCAGGAGAATGCCTTGGCCAGTTCGTTGGCGCTGGATGAACGTGCGTTGATCCTCGCCCCACCGCCGTTGGCGGCGCAAACCTCGCACCTGCTGTCGGCGGCCGGCATCGATTGTCTGTGTGCCACCGACCTGGCGCACCTGCATGCGCGCCTGGCAGAAGGCGCCGGCCTGGCGATCATCGCCGAGCAGGTGTTCAACGCAGGCCCTAGTGCCCTGCTGCAGGCCTTTATCGACCAGCAACCGCACTGGTCGGATCTGCCCATCGTGCTGGTGACCCAGGGGGCATGGTCGGCCACCCGCGTGCACAATCACCCGGTCGGCAACCTTACCCTGCTGGTGCCCCCTTTCGGCGACGACCAACTGCTGCACATGACCCAGTCCGCGCTGCGCCACAGGCGTCGGCAATACCTGACCCGCGACCAGCTTAAAAACCTGCAGCAGCGGCTGGATAACGGGCTCGCCCAGCCTGATGAGCCGACGGAGCGCTACGCCCAGGCCCGCTTCCAGGCGCGCAAGATGGAAGCTATCGGCCAACTCGCTGGCGGCGTGGCCCACGATTTCAACAACCTGCTCACCAGTATTGGCGGCAGTTTCGAGCTGATCGACCGGCGCCTCAAGCAAGGCCGCGCCGACGGCCTGGACAGTGTGTTGCGCCTGGGCCGCGAAGCGGTGTCACGCGCCGCCCGCCTCACCCACCGTCTGCTGGCCTTCTCATGCAGGCAGTCGTTGCATAGCCGATGCGTCAACCTGCATACCCTGTTGCAGACCAAGCAGCTGAAGGCTCAACTCAAGCCAGGGATAAAGCTGCAGGTGAGCATCGCCAAAGGCCTGTGGAACGCGGAAGCTGACGACCAACAATTGCGCGAGGCCCTCGACAATCTGATCCTCAATGCCTGTGAAGCCATGCCCAGCGGTGGCCTGCTGCGGATCGAGGCAACCAACCAGCCTATCTACAGCAGCCCCATGGTCGACGGCCCCCTGACCGCCGGCGATTACCTGCGCCTGAGCGTGATCGATAACGGTCAGGGCATGGCGCCAAGTACACTGGAGCACGCATTCGAACCCTTCTTCAGCACCAAAGCGACCAGCCAAGGCATCGGCCTGGGCTTGTCGATGGTGTACGGGTTCAGCAAGCAATCCCATGGCCATGTCACCCTGCACAGCCAAATTGGCAAGGGCACGCGGGTAGACCTGTACCTGCCGCGTCACATCGACCAGGCACCCTCGCCCGCCCAACCGCTGGTACCTGCGCAAGCCACACACGGCCACCGGGTGCTGTTGGTCGAGGACGACCTGCATGTTCGCGAACTGCTGTGCCAGGCCCTGCGTGACAATGGCTTCACGTGCCAGAGTGCGGCCAACGCCGAGGAGGGGCTTGAGGTGCTACGCGCCTCGCACCCCATCGACCTGCTGATCAGCGACGTAGGTTTACCCGGCATGAACGGTCGGCAACTGGCGGAGATTGCACGTAGCTTGCGCCCCCGGTTACCGGTGCTGTTCATTACCGGCTACGCGGAAACCGCGATGGCGCGCGAGGGCTTTCTGGGGTGTGATATGCACCTGATCTGCAAGCCATTCGAACTGCGACAGCTGCAGGAACAGGTGGCCATGATCCTTGGCCAACCCTGAGGGGCTCACTGTTCAAGCATGCGCAACGCCTGGTCTGCCAGGTCTGCCAGCGAAAACGGCTTGTTCATCAACGCTGTGCCAGGCTGTTCGAGCAACTGGGGCTCCACCGGTTGCCCCGCATAGCCCGTGATGAACAGGATGTTCTGCTGCGGCAGTTGCATGCGCATGGCCTTGGCCACCTGGCGCCCGCTGAAGCCGCCCGGCAAACCGATATCGGTGATCACCAGGTCGAACGGACCGTCATGGCGAAACCGCTCCAATGCGGTATTGGCGTCGCTTGCGTCAACCACCTGGAAGCCGCGCTCAACCAGGTATTCACGCATCACCGCGCGCAGATTGAGTTCGTCATCCACCAGCAGCAGCCGCTCGCCCTGGGCCATGCGTTGCGTCCTTTGCACCGGTTTGCACTCATCAGGAAGCGGCTCGAACGTTCTGGGGAACAACATCGACACCTTGGTGCCCTGGTTCGGCGCAGACTCGATCCACGCATAGCCCCCCGACTGGCCGACAAAACCGTAGACCATCGACAGCCCCAGGCCGGAGCCACGGCCGATGGGCTTGGTGGTGAAAAAAGGCTCGAACGCCTTGGCGATTTCCGCAGCCGACATGCCGTGGCCATCGTCCTCAACATGCAAGGCCACATAGTCACCCGGCGGCAGCCCGTTCTCGTCCGGGAACGCCGCGGTCAAGCGTTCGTTGACGCTGCGGATCGTGACATTGCCCCGCTCCAGGCACGCCTCGCGGGCGTTGGTACACAGGTTGATCAATGCATTTTCGAGCTGGGTGACATCCAGGTTGACCACCCACGGGGCGACGTCCAGTTGCCAGTGCAAGCACAACTCCGGACCCAAGGTCCTGCGCAACAACGGCTCGCACAGGCGCAACTGCCGGTTGAAATCCAGCGGCTTTGGCGCCAAGGGTTGGTGGCGGGAAAAGGCCAGCAAACGGTGGGTCAGCTCCATGGCCCGCATCACCGAATCGCGGGCAACATCCACATAAGCAGCGATCCGCTCCGGGCGCCCCTCCTGGAGGCGGCGCTGGAGCAGCTCAAGGCTACCGCCGATACCAGAAAGCAGGTTATTCAACTCATGGCCCATGCCCCCGGCCAGTTGCCCCACGACTTCCATCCGTTCAGTGTTGCGCATCAGCGCTTCGGACTGGCGCGCCGCCTCTTCGCGGTCCTCGCTGATATCCTGGCCGACTACGGTGAGCAAGCGCCCGTCGAAGCGCGCGCTCCAGCGGAAGGTATGATAATGCCCATCGCGGTGCCGCAAGCGGGTCTCGATCGAGTCTGCGCTGCTGGCTTGCAGTAACGCCGACACCACCACCTGCACCTCGGTCCGATCTGCCGGGTGCACCAGTTCCAGTACCGACACCCCCTGGATCTGCTGTTCGTCCCAACCCAGCACCCGGTGCCAGGCGGGGTTGGCGGCATGCACCTTCAGCTCCGGGGTAACCCTCATCATCGCATCGCGTGACATCTGCCAGATCTGCTCGCGCTCCAGCACATGCCGCTCGATCTGCTGCTCGAAGCCTTGCGCCTGCTCGCGCCAATGCCGGTGTGCCTCGACGCTGGCAGTGGTCTCGATCACCGTGTGCAGAAAGCCCGCGACATTGCCTTGCTCATCGTGCAGGGGCGCGTAACCGAATGCGCACCACAGTGGCTCGCCGCACGGGTCACTGCCGATGCGCAAGGGAGGGTCCTCGACAAAGTTCGACTGCCCTTCCAGGGCCTTGAAAACCCACGGCCCCACTGTCGGCCAGATTTCGCGCCACAGCGTGTCGAACGCCTGGCCGAGCCCATCCGCAGCGCCGCCGCGCAATGCACGGTAGGCATCATTGTGCACCACAGTCAGGTCTGGCCCCCAGACCACGGCACAGGGGAACGGCGACAGGTGCATCATATCCACCGCGATGCGCAACGAAGCCGGCCAGCGCGGCAGCGGCCCTAGGGAGGTGCGGCTCCAGTCCAGCTGCACGATCCGGTCGTCAACCGGCCTGCGGGCTGCGACAGCAGGCGGGTGAAGGCGGATCTGTGGCTCAAGGCCATGTGATGATTTTTTGGCGACCAATGTCATGGCTCCAGCATGGCCAAGGGGGCTGCGGGTAATGCTATTGAAGTTAGCACAGCACGTTCGGCCCACCATGGCGGAGTTCAAGGTGCTGGCCCGGCTGGCAGGCCGATAGGGCTTACGCAGGTTTGCGCAATTACTGTCACGCGCGCTTTCTTCGGCCTACAGCCGAACGACCATCGAACACCTAGGCTTTGGGCTCGGCTGTTCAACTGGAACAGCGTTGCAGCGGAGCGCAATAGGTCTATGTCGTACATCGTCAACGCCGGGCGTAGCATGCTGGAGTTGCTGTTGCTGATCGTGGTGGGGCTGGTACCCGTGGTATCCGGGTTGCTGGTGATGATCCTGCAACTGCAAACGAAACTTGCGGAGAATGCGGCTGTTTCCGTGAAGGAAGCGGTTTACAGTGTCGATCAGGCATTCAACCGCATGCAGGAAACCGCGTTGCGTTCACTACCGCTGGCCGGGCAGCCTTGTGCCAGCGCCCTGAACACCTTGCAGGATCATGTCACCAGCCTGTCCATGCTCAGGTCCCTCACGCTGGTAGAGGACGAGCAGGCCTATTGCAGTACCACGCCGGACCCGCTGGAGGATTTGACCGCATTTGCCACGTCTGGCCGCCAGGTCGAGATTTCCTATGGGCTCGCCGATACCCGCCGCAAACTGCTGGTGAACCTGTATACGGCCGACAATAACCAGGGTGTCATTGTCACGGCGTATGCCTCGCAGCTTCGCAGCGAGCTGGACGCTTTCCAGGACGGGTTGACGCTGCTGCTGGAATTCGACGACCGCTACCTGTGGAGTGGCGGCGACAGCCGCGCCGGCGCACGCCCCTCGCAGGACGAGTTTTCGACCAGCATGCTTTCGCAGAAATACGGCTACCGGGTCGTAGGGGGCTATGCCGAAGGTTTCACCGCGCGGGAGATTCGCCAGTCGATGCGCCAGACCCTGCCCTCCTTGCTGCTGGTGGGGGTTCTGACCGCCTCGGTGGTTTTCCTGGCGCTGATGAAAGGGCGCGCGAACAGGCGTAGCCGCGCCGCCGAAGGGACATGACGGCGGCGCCACTACCAGCGTGTCAGTCGGTGCTCAGCACGCCGCGACGCACCTGGTCACGCTCGATGGATTCGAACAGGGCCTTGAAGTTGCCTTCACCAAACCCGTCGTCGCCTTTACGCTGGATGAACTCGAAGAACACCGGCCCGAGCAGGGTTTCCGAGAAAATCTGCAGCAGCAGGCGCTTGTCTTCCGGCTGCGAGGCACCATCGAGCAGGATACCCCGCGCCTGCAACTGATCGACCGGCTCGCCATGGCCGGGCAGGCGCTCTTCGAGCATTTCGTAATAGGTTTGTGGCGGCGCCGTCATGAAGCGCATGCCGAACCCCTTCAGCGCGTCCCAGGTCTTGAGCAGGTCATCGGTCAGGAAGGCAACGTGCTGGATGCCCTCACCGTTGAACTGCATCAGGAACTCCTCGATCTGCCCGGCACCTTTCGACGACTCTTCGTTGAGCGGAATGCGGATCATGCCATCCGGGGCGGTCATCGCCTTGGAGGTCAGGCCGGTGTACTCACCCTTGATGTCGAAGTAGCGGATTTCACGGAAGTTGAACAGCTTCTCGTAGAAGCCCGCCCAGTAGGCCATGCGCCCGCGGTAAACGTTGTGGGTGAGGTGGTCGATGACCTTGAGGCCGGCACCGACCGGGTGGCGGTCGACACCCTCGATGAAGTTGAAGTCGATGTCGTAGATCGAGCTGCCTTCCTCGAAACGGTCGATCAGGTACAGCGGCGCACCGCCAATGCCCTTGATCGCCGGCAGGCGCAGTTCCATCGGGCCAGTTTCGATTTCTACCGGCTGCGCGCCCAGCTCCAGCGCACGGGCATAGGCCTCATGGGCATTGCGCACACGGAAGGCCATGCCACATACCGATGGGCCATGCTCCGCGGCAAAATACGATGCGATGCTTTTGGGTTCGTTGTTCAGAATCAGGTTGATGCCACCCTGCCGATACAGGTGCACATTCTTGGAACGGTGGGTCGCGACCTTGGTGAAGCCCAGCATCTGGAATACCGGCTCCAGTACGCCAGGGGCCGGGGCCGCCAGTTCGATGAACTCGAAGCCCATCAGGCCCATTGGATTTTCGAAGATATCAGCCATGTTCGTGTCCTCATCTGCAGCTAAAAATTAGTGATTGCGTGGGATGCGGAACAGAAATGGCGGGGCGCACGGGATACCTCGCACGCTGCGGGCGAGGAAGTCACCTATGATCAGCTTGAACCCATGGTATGTCATATGGACCCATTCTCGGCGGGCTTGATCCTTCGGCACTGAAGGACCTTATTGTTTTATTCGTAAACCGATTCTACATTGCGTAAATGCCTTTGTCGCGTTTTTGTTAAGGCCCCTGCCCGACTAACGGCTATGCTCTGTTAACCCTTCAGCGTAGCCTTTCAACGTAGCCACCCAGCATGCCCCTTACAGCCAAACACCGCAGCGTCTTCAGTTGGCGCACCCTGTTACCGCTGGTGGTCGGTATGGTGCCGGTAGTGAGCGGCCTGGCGATCATGCACTGGCAGATCGAACGGGAAATGAAGGCCAGCAGCCACACCACCACGCAGCAGGTGCTCGGCCATATCGAACATATCCTCGACAACCTGTCGAGCGCCGCCGACAGCTTGCTGGCGCACACCGATGTCCCCTGCGAGCAAGCCCAGTTGCTGTTGCGCACCCAGGTCACGCGCAACGCCTTCGTGCGCTCCACCAACCTGTTCAGGCACAACAGCATTTATTGCACGTCGCTGTTCGGCGCATTCGATGAGCCAGTCAATCCCGCCGACTATGTCGATGGCAAACTGTGGCTGATGGATGGCAACTCGGTCACCCCCGGCCACCCACTGTTGGTGTACAGGGCCAGCCAAGGGGACCACGGTGCGATCAGCACGGTCGACGGCGATCACCTGCTGACGGCGCTGCGCCTGATAGGCGCCGACGAAGCGCTGTACATCCGCGTCGGCGACGCCTGGATGGGCAAGGACGGCATCGTGCACCATGGCCAGCCGCCGGCCGCTGATCACGCCAATGTGCTGCTGGCCTCCACGCGTTATCCGCTGAGCGTACAGGGCGGGTACAGCGCCGCAGAGCAAAGCCGCCTGTGGCGCAGCCATTACCCTGCCCTGCTCGGCATGCTGCTGGTGCTGGGCGTGATCGCAGGCCTGGTATGCCACTGGCAGGTGCGCCGCGCCAACTCACCCCGCGCCGAGCTGAGGCGGGCGCTGGAGGCCGACGAATTCCTGCCGTACTTTCAGCCGGTGGTGCGCAAGGGTGATTACCGCTGGGCCGGCGTCGAAGTGTTGATGCGCTGGAACCACCCTCAAGAGGGGCTGGTACGCCCAGACCTGTTCATCCCCTACGCAGAGCACAGCGGGCAGATCGTGGCCATGACCCGGGCACTGATGATGCACACTGCGCAAGCCCTGGCGCCCTATGCAACGCTGCTGGAGGACGGCTTCCACGTCGGCATCAACATCACGGCCGACCACTGCCGCGACCTGACTTTGCTGGAGGACTGCCGCACGTTCCTGCAGCACTTTCCCCCAGGCCGGGTGGTGCTGACCCTGGAGCTGACCGAGCGCAAGCTCATCGAACCCACGCCCGTGGCGCTCGAGCTGTTCGAAAAGCTCGATGCCATGGGGGTGAAGATCGCACTGGACGACTTTGGTACCGGCCAGTCCAGCCTCAACTACCTGCTTCAGTTCAAGGTCGATTACCTGAAGATCGACCAGCGCTTCGTGGCCATGATCGGTGCCGATGCGCTGTCGGTGCATATCCTGGAAACCATCATCGAATTGTCAGCCAAACTGGGCCTGGGCATTGTCGCCGAAGGCGTGGAAACCGAAACGCAGCGCGATTACCTGGCTAGCCATGGCGTGGACTATCAGCAAGGCTACCTGTTCGCCAGGCCCATGCCTGCACAGCAGTTTCTCGAAGCGCTGGCCACCCGCCCCGGCGCCTCGCGGTTGCCGCAAGCCGCGCCCCCTGAGATCATTGGCGGCTGACCTTACCGCTCCACTCCTGTATTCGAGGCATTCGTGTCAAAAGGCATTGTTTCATCCGTCGTGGCGTCCTGCATGTTCGCCGTGATGTACTTCTATACCTCGTTGCTCAGGCCACTCGATGGCGAAGAGATATTCGGCTGGCGCACGCTGCTGACCCTGCCCTGCCTGACCTTGTTCATGCTGGTTTCGAAAGACTGGAAACGCGTCGGCCAATTGCTGGGGCGCGTGCGCCGCACGCCGGTGCTACTGCTCGGCATGCTCGGCACTTCGTGGCTGATGGGGGTGCAATTGTGGCTGTTCCTGTGGGCGCCCCTGCACGGGCGCAGCCTGGAAGTGTCGATGGGCTACTTCCTGCTGCCGCTGGCCATGGTCCTGACCGGGCGGCTGGTGTACGGCGAGCGCCTGTCACGCCTGCAGGCAGTGGCCGTGGCCTGCGCCGCACTGGGTGTGGGCCACGAACTCTACCAGCATGGCAGTTTCGCCTGGGAAACCCTGGTGGTGGTGACCGGCTACCCCGTCTATTTCGTACTGCGCCGGCGCTGCGGCACCGACCACCTGGGTGGCTTGTGGTGCGACATGTGCCTGCTGCTGCCCTGGGCGCTGTATTTCGTGATGCAGGGGCCGCTTTCCAGCGCTGACCTGCAGGCGCACCCAGGGCTGTATGCGCTGATTCCGCTGCTGGGGGCGATCAGCGCCTGCGCCCTGATCGCCTACGTGCTGGCCAGCCGCTTGTTGCCGTTCAGCCTGTTCGGCCTGCTCAGCTACGTCGAGCCCGTGCTGCTGGTGGGCGTGGCGTTGCTGCTGGGCGAAACCATCGGCCCGGACCAGTGGTTGACATACCTGCCGATCTGGGCCGCCGTGCTGGTGCTGGTGCTCGAAGGTTTCAAGCACCTGCTGCGTCAGCGTCGCCGTTCGGTGTAAGCCGCACCTGCCTTACCCGCCGTTCTTCGATCGCCTCCACGGTCAGCGTCCAACCATTCCAGCGCAACTGATCACCCACCATTGGCAGGCGGTCAAGCAGGCTCATCACCAGCCCGGCGAGGGTCTGATAGTCCTCGGTGGCCCGGGCGCTGAAGCCGGTACGCGCCTGCACCTGGCTGAGGTTCAAGGCACCACTGACTACGAAACCCTCACCTTCCTGCACGATGCCAGGGCCGTCAACCTCGCTGGCATCCGGCAATTCGCCAGCGATCGACTCCAGGATGTCGGTCATGGTCAGCAGGCCGGTGAAGTCACCGAACTCGTTGACCACGAAGGCAATGTGCGTGGACTGGCCGCGCATCTGCTCCAGGGCGTTGAGGATACTGAAGCTTTCCAGCAGGTTCAGCGGTACCCGGGCCATGCCTTCCAGGTCGGGCTGGTTACCCGACAGCACCTCCTTGAGCAGCTCTTTCTTGTGCACGAAGCCCAACGGCTCGTCGATTCGGCCGCCGCGTATCAGCGGCAGGCGCGAATACGGCGAGTTGGCCAAGGCCTGGGCAATGGCCTCGGGCGGCTGCGCCAGGTCAATCACATCGACCTCGGTACGTGCGGTCATCACCGTGCGAATCGGCCGCTCGGCCAGGTTCAGCACGCCGCTGATCATCACCCGCTCGCGACGGTCGAACAGCACCTGTTCTTCGCCACCCTCGACCAGGTCGGCGATTTCCTCGCCCACCTCGTCAGCTTCGACGCGGCGGCCGCCCAGCAGGCGCAGCACGGCATGCGCAGTGCGCTCACGCAGCGGCTTGTGCTGCTGCAGGCTGCGCTTGCGCCGGGCGCGCGCCAGCTGGTTGAACAGCTCGATCAGGATCGAGAAGCCAATGGCCGCGTACAGATAGCCTTTGGGTATGTGGAAGCCCAGGCCTTCGGCGGTCAGGCTGAAACCGATCATCATCAGGAAGCCCAGGCACAGCATGATCACCGTGGGGTGGGCGTTGACGAAGCGGGTCAGCGGCTTGCTGGCAACGATCATGATGCCGATCGAGAAAATCACCGCGATCATCATCACCGACAGGTGCTCGACCATACCCACCGCAG
The DNA here is from genome assembly GCF_003205245.1 of Pseudomonas sp. MB-090624. Classification (NCBI taxonomy): domain Bacteria; kingdom Pseudomonadati; phylum Pseudomonadota; class Gammaproteobacteria; order Pseudomonadales; family Pseudomonadaceae; genus Pseudomonas; species Pseudomonas sp. MB-090624. Next base: position 56,081 of record NZ_QJRK01000013.1, read on the forward strand.
TGATCACGGCGTCCAGCGAGAACACCGCATCCAGCACCACGATTTGCGCGACGATTGGCCAGAACGCAGCATGACGCAAGGTGCCGCTGGCTTGGGTCACATGCCCTTCCAGGCGTTCATGCAACTCCATGGTGGCCTTGAACAGCAGGAACACACCACCGAACAGCATGATCAGGTCACGGCCGGAGAAGCTCTTGCCGAACACCTCGAACAGCGGTGCCGTGAGGGTGACCATCCAGGAAATGCTGGCCAGCAGGCCCAGACGCATGATCAGCGCCAGGCTCAGGCCAATGACCCGGGCACGGTCGCGTTGATGCGGGGGCAGCTTGTCCGCCAGGATGGCGATGAACACCAGGTTGTCGATACCCAGCACCAGCTCGAGGACGATAAGCGTCAACAGGCCTAGCCAGGCAGTAGGATCGGCTAGCCATTCCATTAGCGGGTACTCACGAGGGCAGCGTCACGAGGACGGGGAAGGTTTGGCCAGGACGGCCACGAACTGGGGGGCTCCGCGAAGGTGCTCATATAGACCTTGATAACAATTAGGGAGAATGATGCTACAAGGACATCAGGATTGTCCGACAGCGTAAAACTATTACAAAACCTGTAACAGGCCGGCGGGCGGAATGAGGCCGGCCGCTGGGCGCGCATTTCGACGGGTCGCCTGGTGCGGGTACTTTCGTTCAATACACCCCACCGCGCGACCGGCCAGCATAGCCGCCTCACAACAAAATGGATCGCCTTCATGAGCTTGTCCCTCTCCATGGCCGCCTTCGCACTGGCGGCTTCCATCTCCCCTGGCCCGGTCAACATCGTCGCGCTCGGCAGCGGTGCCCGCCATGGCCTGCGGGCCAGCCTGGGCCATGTGACCGGCGCCACGCTGGGCTTCTGTGTGTTGCTGGTGCTGGTCGGCCTGGGCCTGCACCAACTGCTGGTGCGCTGGCCGGTGCTGGGCCTGCTGTTGCACTGGGGCGGTGTGGCGTTCCTGCTGTACATGGCATGGAAACTGGCCAGTGACAGCGGCGAGCTGGGCAGCACGCACCCCGAGCAGGCACCGTCGGCCTGGCACGGCGCCGCCATGCAGTGGCTCAACCCCAAGGCCTGGTTGGCAGCGGTGGCCGGGGTTGGCGCCTACACGGGCGGCGAGCAGCAGCTGCTGTGGCTGTTCACCTGGATCTACGGGCCTATCTGTTTCATTTCGGTAGCCTGCTGGGCCTGGGCCGGCAGCGTTATCCGCCAGTACCTGGGCAACCCGCGGCATATGCGCCTGCTCAACCGAGGGTTGGCCGTGCTGCTGGTCGGCAGTGCGCTTTACCTGGTGATCTGAGACCGGCCCGGGCCCGCCTTTGGCGGCAGACGCTGGCCTATGCAGGCGTGCAACCGCGGGCGCCAGCATTGCGGTAATGCCCCGGTGTTGCCGCCAGGTGCTGCTTGAAGGCGCGCTGCAAGTGCGCCTGGTCGGCGAAACCGGCTGCTTGTGCCACCTCGGCGATAGCCCGCCCTTGGCGCAGGTGCGCCCGCGCCAGTTGCACGCGCTGGTCGAGCAGATAGCCGTGGGGGGTCAGCCCGAAGTGTCGGCCAAACGCGCGGATCAGGTAGGAACGCGAAAGGCCACAGGCAGCACAGATATCCTCAAGCCGCAGTGCATCGCAGCGATGGGCACGGATGAACGCGGCTGCGGCCTCCAGCCGTGGGTTACGCACTTCGGCGGCCTGCGCGCTGCCCTGCAGCAGGGCGGGCAATTCGCGGAACAGCGTGGCCAGGCGCGCCTCGCGGTCCGGCACACTGGCATCGAACAGCTCGGCAAAAGCCTGCAACAGCCGCTGGTACAGCACGGCAGAGGTGCTGAGTGTCTGCACCGGCAAGGTGAACCCCAGCGCCTGCAGCCACGGCCAGTCGACGAACAGCATCAGATAGGACCACGGCTCCCCTGCAATCGGGTTGCAGGTATGCACGACCCCAGGGTTCATCAGGACGGTAGTGCCCGCCGCAACCTCATGGCGCTGATCGCCATTGAGGTAAGTGCTACGCCCACCGGTGATCACCCCAATGGAAAAACTTTCGTGGGAGTGCGCGGCGTAGCACACCTGGCGCCCGTCGCCTACCTTGCGGGCCTCGACAAAGGGTAGCGCAGGGTCGCGCCAGAACCGTGATACCTCGAGCATTGCCATCCCCAGTTGCCGTGTGCCTGGATACTACACAGTTATTGCGGGAACAGGTCCAGGGTGCGTTCCACTTCACCGATATCGACCCTGAACCCGTCGCCTTCCGGCAGGCCGACCACGAAGCCGAAGTGTTGCTGATCCCGGTCGGTCAGGTACTTGTAGTAGCTGACGAAGCGGTTCGGCGGCTGCAGCGTCAGCAGGCAGCCACCGGGCTGCAGCACATTCACGCCATGCACCAGTTGGCTACCCTCCACCCCAATCACCACCTTGGCCCCGGCACAGGCGGCGATGATGCTAGGCACATCCGACTTGAGCGGGTTGACGATGCGAAAACCCCGTGTAACCCGCAGGTGCTCGGCAAGCGCCAGCTCGTTGCGCAGCAGGCGCAGGTCACCATCACCGCCGCGCAGCAGGAACACCCCCGGGTGCGGCGCATGGGCGACATGCGCCAACAGCTTGTCGCCCATGGCACGGTAGCGGGCATGCCGGCTGCGGTTGTTGCTCTGGTCGTCGAACAGCACCAGCTCCCGGAAAAACGCACTGCGCAGGCGCAGCGGCTGCATGTCCAACCAGTCTTCGTAGGCCGGTGCCTGGGTGAACAAGGGGTACCTGGCCGACGGTGCCGTGGTCACCGGCACACCCTCGTTGCAGGCCAGCGCATACGTGGGGCAATCCTCCATCAGCCAGGTACCGAACCACGAGTTGCCATTCTGCGTGCAGTAGATGGCAGCGCGGTCGATTTCATGGTCCACCACAATGCGCGGGAAGGTGTTCGGCTTCTGCGACAGCCAGTGGCTGGCCTTACCCTTGTACAACGCCCCGTCGACCAGCCAGACATCCTTGATCAGGTAACCACGGGTCGGCCCTTGCAGCGCACTGATACCACCCTCCATGGTGCGCGCCGGGTGCACGTAGGGGTAGAACCGCTTGCCTTCCCATCCGGTGACCCGCTCCAACTGCCCCGGCAGGTAAATGGCCGGTGGCGACACCGTGGTCTCGCCCGGGGCGATGTCCCAACTTTTGCTGGCAAGGCTCTTGACGTCGATTGGCGGGGTTCTGCCCAGCCGTTTGCGTGCGATGTAACGGTAGGCAGCCAGGGTCCAGCTGCGTGGCGCAGCGGCCGGCGAAGCATTGAACTGCGAGATGTCGCTTGTCATGAAGCGTCCCCTTGATGGCGAGGTTCAGCGCATGGCGCAATAGGATGACTCAACGCATCCGTGCGCCCCTTCAACTGCACATGACGCGCTGCATGATGGGGGGAGACTGCTGGTTGGCGTAGCGGTTGCGCAGGGCTTGCACGAAGGTTTCGCCAGTGGCGTTGTCGCCGTAGAGGTAGATCTTGTGCAGGCCGCCGAACACCATCTCATGGTAGCGGCTGGCAACTTCGTCATCGCTGGGGCCTGCTGGCAGGCCCAGGTGCAGGGTCAGTTTGTCGCCTTCCATTGCAAACATGGGCGTGTCCCACAGAAACTTCGCCGTACCGGTCTTTGGCAGCCGCACGAACAGGTAAGCATGGTTGCCCAACGAATCGATGTCGCCCCCACGCCGCCGCTTCCACTTCAGCAAGCCGTCGTCCGGGCGCGCCAGGCACAGGCCGATGTCGTAATAATCGAAGCCGTGTTCCAGCGCCCATTCCAAGGCCATGAAGGTGGTGATCGAGTTCACTTCGCGCAACTTCCTGGCGTCTGAAAACACCGCTTCGCAATAGCCGAAGCGCAAGGTGCTCCAGTAACGCTTGCCATCGCGCACCACCTCGCAGCCGAGGTGGCAGCCGATAACCTCATCGCCGCAGGTAATCAGGTCGAGCCGCCCGACACTCTGGGCAATGCGGAACACTTCGTCGGTGGGAAACTGCGCCGCATGAATGCCCTGCCTGGCAGTCGCGTACGGCCGCAACAGCTCACGGTCGGCCATGGCAATTTCATCATCGGCAAGTGCCTGACGCATCTGGTAAAGCGGGCGGTTCTTGCGAATGCTGCGCCGCAGTTCACTGTCGTAGCGCGCGGTGATGTCTTCCAGGGGGCGCCCGAGTGGCACCACGGCGCTCAGATAGTGCGGCACCGATAGCGCGCCGGTAGTGGGCATTTCGCTGATCAGCACCACATGGTCGGCAGGTGCGCTGGCACTGGCGCTTTCCACGATCGCCGCACTGCCCTGCCCCTTGCCGCCAATCAGCAGCTTGGCCATTTCCCGTTGGTGCTTGCGGCCGATGTAAAGGATCTCGTAAGGGCTTTCCTGTTGCAGCCGAAACCTGGCAACTTCCCAGCGCCACAAACAGGCGCGCGCCATTACCTCACGCACTTGGCTGCCCAACTGTCTGATTTCGTAACGGGTGGAGGGCGATATGAATTTTCGCGCCGCTGCGGTCAAGGTCGCTTTCATTTCTTCTTCCACGTCCTTTGAAGTGCCAGGGTGTATCGGAACAAGACAGATAAACAGCGAAAAAACATCTAACCCATTGATATTCAAAGGTTAGGTCGCACAGTAACTTCACATTCAGTAACAATTTAAGGTGGGCGAAATCACTTTGGCAAGTGGCACTTGGCTGGTATTTGTCTGAATTATTCTGGCGTCAAATTTCCTGCCGCCACTGCGTTAAGTTGCGACAGATTGCTATAAGCGTGCCGACATCACGATAACCGGTTACCACTTCGCTATCGATAACTGGCGTTTGATGCCTTCTTTGCATAAAGAGGTGCATCATCATGATAGGCAACAATCCACACCACGCCCTGCTCGCGGCACAACTGCCGCATTGGGCACGCCGTGCCAACCCCGGGCAATGGGGCGCTTTTCAGGCCAGTCAACATGCCCCGTGGCAGTTGCAGGACTGGTTCGACAATGCCGCACCCGACCTGCGCGAGGCGGTTTGCGCCAGCCAGAACCAGTTGCTGCGTGCGCAAGCAGCGTTGGCAAAGGCGCTTAAAGGGCTCAAGCAGATCAGTGAGTTTGCCGAGCCACTGCTAAAAGGCCGCCTGGCAGAACATGGGCTGGACACGCCCTTGCTCCATACCCAACTACTGCGGGTCGAGCATGATTGGCATTGGCTGGGGCTGCGTCATCTTTACAGCCATCGTCGCGATAGCCTGCTGCAGGCTGCCCTGCAGAACTTCGCCGATGATGAAACCTTCACCCCCGAAAGTGCCATTGCCCTGGGTAGTGATATACAGGTGGTTGCAGTTGAAGTACCCGGCACGGTACCGATTGGCATGCAAGCGCCCCCAGCACATTTCACCCTGCGGTCCGAGCGCTATCTGGTGAAGCGCCTGCCGCTGGCACCCCAGGCATTCGCGGCGCTGTGCCGGGAGCTGGACCTGGGCGGCACCTACCAGACCCACCTGGACCAGCAGTTGGCCCGGCCCGAAACCCGGGCACTGGCTGTGCGCGCGCAGCAAGCACGCTTGCGCCTGGCCGCCGACCTGGCCTACCTGCGGCACCTGCTGGACGGGGCCTCACGGGACGAAATCCAGCGGCTGCTGCAAGGGCACCCCGTGCAATGTTGGCAGCTGGCGCTGTTCGGCATCACCCTGCACGAGGTCATGCTGATCGATGCCGGCGCGCACGGGCTGGTGTTGCATATGCCGGGCCACGAACCGGCCCTGCACCCGTGCAGTGACCTGGCGGCGGTGCACGCCACACTGGCAACCCTGCTGGTGGAACCCGCTGAACGCCAGGCATTCGCCGCCTACATCCGGCAGGATGAACAGGCGCACTTCTTCGACATGCTGCAGCAGAACCTGGATGCGGCCGGCAACACCGCCTTCGACCGCCCATGGCCACGCGCAGCGCAGGCTGACCTGCGCCTGACCCGCCAGGCGATCACGAGCGAACCGTTCGGCTACTGCCATGACCAGTATCTGCTGCGTCTCAAGCATGAGGCCAGCCTGCTGGCCGTGCCCACCGCAGCAGCGGACGCCAGCGCCAGGGCCAGGCGGCTCGAAGCGTGGGAAAACCTGGGCTGGGACGCGCTCAATGCCGCCGCATTCTTCGTGCCCGGTGTCGGCACCTTGATGCTGGCGGTGACCGCCTGCCAACTGCTGGGTGAAGTGGTGGAAGGCTACGAGGACTGGCAAGCAGGCGACCGCCAGCTGGCCCTGCGACACCTCGAAGCGATTGGCCTGAACCTGGCCCTGCTCGGTGGCTTCGTGGCGGCGGGCCAGGCGCTGCCCAAACTGTTCGACAGCCCCTTGATGGACAGCTTGCAGGAGGTGCGCAGCAATGATGGGCGCTACCGGCTGTGGAACCAGGACCTGGCACCTTACCGCAGTGACGTGCAACTGCCGGCCGACGTGCATGCCAATGCCCAGGGCCAGTACCTGCATGAGGGGCGCCTGTTCATCCGCATGGACCGCCACCTCTACGAACAACGCTTCGATGACGCCCGGCAACAATGGCGCATCGTTCATCCGCAAGCAGCCGAAGCCTGGCAGCCGCCACTGGAGCACAACACCCAAGGCGCCTGGCGCGGCGAACACGAGCAACCCGGTGATTGGGCGCTGGAGACAAGCATACGCCGCCTGGGCGAGGCCTATGCCGCCTTTACCCCAGAGCAGGTCGAACAAGCCGGCCGCATCTGCGGCATCGACAGCGAGCAGCTGCGCCAGGTGCATGTCGAAGGGCTGCCACCGCCCCCGCTGCTGCTCGACACCCTGCAACGCCTGAATGCGCAAGCCGCGGTGCAGGCCCTTGGCGACAGCGCACCGCCTGGGCTTTTCCGGCATCTTTACCAGGGTAATGGCGCGGTAGCGCCGGCGGTGCAGCAGTTGCTCGACACCTACCCACGGCTAACGTCCATCCTGGCCCGGCGCATGCTGATGCGCTTGAACGCCGCCGACACCGCTGCCTGGCAAGCGCATGGCAAGCTCCCTGCGTGGTTTGGCATGCAGCTGCGACAGCTGGACAGTGAATTGCCGCTGGTGCGTGCCCTCGAGGGTGTGGTGCAACCGGCGTTTGCCAATGACGACAGCGAACGGTTGTTGTTCAGTGCACTCGACGCTCTGCCAGGCTGGCCCCGCGACCTGAGCCTGCAACTGCGCGCAGCCAGCCCTCAAGGGCCGCTGCTGGCACGGGTTGGCAGTGAACACGCCAGCCTGCACAGCCGGGTCATCAAGTCGGCCGAAGGCTACGAAGCTGACCTGGGTCAGCGACCTGCCCCGGCAAAACGGGATCGTGACCTTTGCCGTGCAGTGGCGCAGGCGCTGCCTGCGCATGCCCGGCAATCCCTGGGTACGGCTGCCGACGGCAATGCCTTACGCGAGCACCTGCTGGGCTGGGTTGCCGAACACCGGCAGACCCTGCCACAGCGCCTGTGGGGGCCGCGGGCCGTGCGGCCCAGGCCAACGGGTGGCTTGCGCGGCGGTCGCCCGCTGGCGCCGCTTGCGCCTGAGCCCCGGCAAACCGGTTCGGTAGAAGGCGCTTATCGGCGGATCTACCCCAATGCCAGCGATGCCGAAATCCAGGCCTGGCTGGGCCATGACGAGGACGAGCCATTGGCCGACGACCTGAGCTCGACCACCCAACGCCTGCGCGATCTGCACCAGCGTCTGCAAGACCTGCGCGGTGACCTGCAACGCTGGGTGCAGGCAGACTCTGCGCGCGCAGCGCAGCGCCAGCCCGCGGTACGCCCATTGGTCAACGCCTGGCGGCGCCTTTCAACCCTGCCTTTTGCCGCCACGGGGCGCATGTACAGCCTTGAGCTTTCCGGCCTGGGGCTGAACGACGAGGACCTGGCAAGCCTGGCGCTGCCGGATGATTTCGCTCATATCGAGCATCTTTCGCTCAGCCAGAACAGTGAGTTGAGCCACCTGCCGGCAACGCTTGCGCAGCGCTTCCCCAACCTCAAGCGCCTGATACTGTCGGATTGCCGCTTCGACCGTGTACCGCGCCTGCCCCAGCCGTGGCAATTGCACTGGCTGGACCTGGACAGCAACCGCATTACCTGGGATGCCAATGCCCAGCGAACACTGGACCGCTACACGCGGCTGGTGCAACTGGACCTGTCGGACAACCCGCTGATCAGCGCACCGGACCTGCGCAATCTTGCGCAACTGAAAACCTTGTTCCTGTCCGGTTGCAGCCTCGTCGAGCTGCCGCAAGGCCTGGACCAGATCAGCGAACCGTTCGTGCTGGACCTGGCTTCCAACCAGTTCCAGCACCTGCCTGCAAACTTCGCGGTCACCCGGCCTGTCGCCGATGCCTTGCGCCTTGAAAGCGAGTGGCTGGGCGCGCCCGTGCGGGCTCAGATCGATGCCTACAACGCCGCGCACCAGGTCGACCTGCTGGTCAGCGAAAGCGACTACCTGGATTTCTTCGACGAAACAGGCCCCGACGAAGCGGCGCTGTGGCAGCGCCTGCCGCTGCCGTACCGCCGTGACCTCAGGGCATTGCTGGACATGGAGCCATTCCAGTCTCAACCGCAGCATGCACGCGTGGAGTTCTGGCGGCGGCTGGCCGTGCTCGACGCCGATCCGGCGCTGCGCCAGCAAGGCCTGATGCGCCCGGCCCAGGCACTGTTCACCCTGGCGCTCTGAGCAATCCGCAGCGCCTGGTCGAACAACCAGGCGCTGCGCTCACGGGTGTACCACACTGGTGTTTTTCCCGGCGCCGGTGCATGCTCAGTGCTGAAGCGATTCACCTGGCTTGAAATCCGCCCTGTAACGTGAGGTGCAGTAACCATGGACCGTCTGCTCGATTCACTCTTCCCCACCGCTGATAGCATCCCGGAAACCTGGCGCCTGGGGGGCCCACTGGAACAACGCGAATACCTGGTCAACGGGCAACTGCGACGCTGGGAAGGCCCGCTGGCCACGGTGCGCAGCCCCGTGTGGCTCAAGCAGGGTGACGAGGAACAGCAGGTCATACTGGGCAGCGCACCCTTGCTCGATGCCGATACCGCCCTCACCGCCCTCGATGCCGCCGTGCAGGCCTACGACAAGGGCCGTGGCGCCTGGCCGAACATGCGGGTGGCCGAGCGTATCCAGCACGTGGAGACCTTCCTCGCCCGTATGCGCGAACAGCGCCAGGCGGTGGTCAAGTTGCTGATGTGGGAGATCGGCAAGAACCTCAAGGACTCGGAAAAGGAATTCGACCGTACCTGCGACTACATCGTCGATACCATCAACGCCCTCAAAGACCTCGACCGCCGCTCCAGCCGCTTCGAACTGGAACAAGGCACGCTGGGCCAGATTCGCCGGGCCCCGCTTGGCGTGGCGCTGTGCATGGGCCCCTACAACTACCCGCTGAACGAAACCTTCACCACGCTGATCCCGGCGCTGATCATGGGTAACACCGTGGTGTTCAAACCGGCCAAGTTCGGCGTGCTGCTGATCCGCCCGCTGCTCGAAGCGTTCCGCGACAGCTTCCCGCCTGGGGTGATCAACGTCATCTACGGGCGCGGCCGCGAAACGGTCAGCGCACTGATGGCCAGTGGCAAGGTCGACGTGTTCGCCTTCATCGGCACGCACAAGGCTGCCAGCGACCTGAAAAAACTGCACCCACGCCCGCACCGCCTGCGCGCGGCCCTGGGCCTGGATGCCAAGAACCCGGGCATCGTGCTGCCGCAGGTCGACCTCGACAACGCGGTCGAAGAAGCGGTGACCGGTGCGCTGTCCTTCAACGGCCAGCGCTGCACGGCCCTGAAGATCCTGTTTGTGCACGAGGACGTGGTCGAGGCCTTCCTCGACAAGTTCCAGCGCAAGCTGGCCGCGCTCAAGCCCGGCATGCCGTGGGAACCTGGGGTGGCCCTGACACCCCTGCCCGAGCCCGGCAAGGTCGACTACCTCGATGGCCTGGTCGCCGATGCCAGGGCCAAGGGCGCCCAGGTGCTCAACGAAGGCGGCGGCCACAGCCGCGGCTCGTTCTTCTTCCCGGCGCTGTTGTACCCGGTCAACCACAGCATGCGGGTGTACCACGAAGAACAGTTCGGCCCGCTGGTACCGGTGGTGCCCTACCGCGACCTGCAAACGGTGATCGACTATGTGCTGGACTCTGACTACGGCCAGCAACTGAGCCTGTTCGGCAACGACCCGCAGACCATCGGCAGCCTGGTCGATATATTCGCCAACCAGGTCGGGCGCATCAACATCAACGCGCAATGCCAGCGTGGCCCTGACACCTACCCGTTCAACGGCCGCAAGAACAGCGCCGAAGGCACGTTGTCGGTGGATGATGCCTTGCGGGTATTCTCGATCCGTACCTTGGTCGCCACACGCTTCCAGGACGCCAACAAGGAACTGATCAGCGACATCATTCGCAATCGCCAGTCCAGTTTCCTGACCACGGACTACATCTTCTGACCGCTCGCTTTTGCGCCTGCATGACCGATTCCCGGCAACAGGGCACCGCACCGGTGCCCATTGCCCAGGAGCATCGACTCGGCGGTAACCGAGCGGCCAGTTGAAAGCGGCAGCGCTTTGCTTGAAGCTTGAGGCTCGTAGCTTGGAGCTGCTTCATGCGAATCATCGACAAAACCGCGACCCAGGTGCGCAGCCTGACCCCCGCCGAAGAAGAGCTGCTGGTCGGCTTTGCCACCGGCACCCTGGGCGGCCCGCGCCTGCTGCAGGCCAACCAGCTGCTGATGAAGGTGCGCAATGCCAACCAGTGGCTGGCCTGCGATTGCCGTAACGACGCCTTGCCGGTGCTCAATGTCACGCTCAATGGCAACACCGGCACGTTGTTCCTGAAGAACAACCCGGGGACCGCCGAGCATGCGGCCGGTTGCCCCTTCAGCAAAGACGAGCGCGAAGCCGCCGAGCGCGAAAACGACCCCGCGCCACCCGCCGCCTGGCTGCCACCCGACACGCCCCTGCGGCTGATTGGTGATTTCCGTGCCAGCAGCGCTGGCGACGGTGGCGAAGGCAGCGAGCGACGCGCACAGCAGCGCCTGCTGGCGCTGTTGCTGACCTGGATCGAGACCAGTGGCCTGAACCTGTATGCCACGCACTTGAAGAAGGACCTGACCGGGCAGTTTGCCGAACTGCGCAGCGTGGCAAGCCGCTACCCGCTGCTGGAGCGGGTGCCGGCCAGCAACTACCTGGAAACCCGCCTGGACATGAAGCACATGATGATGCTCAAGGCGCGGTTGCGCGAAGCCAAGGTGTTCGGCAACCACCGCCGGCACGGCCTGTTGCTTGACTGCGTCGATCAGATCAAGGGGCGCAAGCTGTTCAACAACCGCAACGAAGACGGGTTCGATTTCCAGGGGCATCACTTGTACTGGGGCGGCAGCCGCACCAGCGGACCGCTGCTGGCACTGATGCTGTACTCGCCGACCAGTGCCGGCAGCCACTACTACGAGCTGATCCATGTGGCCAGCGTACCCGTGCTGTCCCGCGCCCACCTGTTCCCCGTGTACCGCGACGAGGAGCGCGAGCCGCTCAAGGCGTTGGTGTCGCTGGTCGACTGGATGGCCAGCAAGGGTGTGAAAGTGCAGATGCGCCGGCCGGTGATCGGCGGCGCGCTGGCAGACGAGTTGGTGATGACCTCGGATCAGGACCGGGTATTGTCGATATCGCTACTGGAGCAACCGCTGGGCCCCGAGCCGGACTCGGAGAACTTCAAGCGCTACGCCGATTTCAAGAGCCCGGAAACCTTCCGCAAGTTCGTTGCCGGGTTCTTCATGCGCGAACGCTGAACATCGCCTGTTGTTCGCACCCATTGGCGCCATGGGCCAGCCTGCACTAGCGTTGTGCTACCAGCCAGGCAAAACGTTCATGCGGAGCCCCAACCCATCATGCCGGACCTGCGCCCGAACCCGACGCTGTGCCTGCAGTACCGTGCCGAGCAGCCTATTCACCAAGCCTTCCTGCAACAGGCTGAGCGTTGCCCCGAAGCCCCTGCAATCATCACCGCGCACAGGCTTTGCACGTACGCCCAGCTGGCGCAGATCAGCCAAGGCATCGCTGCGTATTTGCTGGAAAATACCGTCAATAGCGACGACCGTGTGCTGATTGTTGCCGAGCGGGGCGCGGCGCTGGTCTACGCCATGCTTGGCTGCCTGCGCGCCGGGCGGGCGTTCAGCGTGGCCGATGCGGCCTACCCTGCCGCGCGCCTGCAGCAGCTCGCCAGCAGCTTGGCACCTCGGGTAGTCCTGCGCTGTGGCCAGGCACACGTCGAAGCAGCAGACGCCTGTGTGGTAACTGTCCCCCAGGACCCGGTCGAGGCACTGCATGCCTTTCACCGGCCAACGGCGCAACTGCCCGCGGTCAGCGCAGGGCAACCGGCGTACATCACCTTCACCTCGGGCAGCACCGGCGGGCCCAAGGCGATCGTTACCCATCACGCGCCGCTGGTGCACTTCATCGACTGGCATGTGCACCAGCACGGGCTGACCCGGGCCGACACGTTCTCGCTACTGTCCGGCCTCGGCCACGACCCGGTTTACCGCGATGTGTTCACGCCACTGTCGCTGGGCGCCAGCATTGCCTGCCCGGCCCAGGCCAGCCTTACCGACCCTGCACAGCTGGCCAGCTGGATTGCGTTGCACCACGTCAGCGTCATTCACCTCACCCCACCGCTGGGCAAGCTGATCGAGACCGGCGCGCAGCTGCAGGGCCATCTGTTCAGGCAACTGCGTTACCTGTTCTGGGGCGGCGATGCACTCAGCCCGGCGCTGTACCAGCAAATGCGTGCCGTGGCGCCGAATGCCGTCAACGTAAATTTCTATGGCACCACCGAAACCCCGCAAGCCATGGCGTACCACACGCTCGACCCGACCGCGGAACAGGCCCGGGTGCCCCTGGGCAAAGGCATCGCCGATGCGCAACTGCTGGTCGTGAACGCGGCCGGGCAACTGGTGGGCGAAGGTGAAACCGGCGAAATCCTGATCCGCAGCCCCTACCTGTCCCTTGGCTATTGGGGCGACCCGGCGCTGACCGAAGCCAGGTTCATCACCAACCCGTTCACCGGGCTGGCCAGCGACCGCTGCTACCGCACTGGCGACCTGGGCACTTACCTGGCCGATGGCAGTGCCTGTTTCCTCGGCCGGGCTGACGGCCAGGTGAAAGTGCGGGGGCACCGCGTGGAACTGGCGGAGATAGAAAACACCATCAGCCGCCTGCCTGCCGTCCGGCAGTGCGTAGTACTGGCCAACCATGACCACCCATTGCCCCGCCTGATTGCCTACTGCGTGTTGCATCAGCCCGGCAGCGCCGACGACCTGCGCCTGGCTGTCGCCCGCCAGTTGCCGGACTACATGGTGCCGGCACTGTTCATCTTCGTGCAGGCCATACCGCTCACCCCGAACGGCAAGGTCGACAAACGCGCCCTGCCCGCCCCGGTTCAAGCGCCGACCAGCCAACCCTCGTCAGCGCAGGCCGAGAAGCTGTGCAGCGAGTGGGCACGAATACTGCGGGTGCCGCGCCTGGACCCACGCTTGAGCTTTGTCGAGCTGGGCGGTGACTCGCTTTCATTCGTACAGGCGTCGAGGGTGCTCGAGCGGTTGATCGGCCACCTGCCAGACCGTTGGGAAAGCCTGTCGGTCAACCGCCTGGCTGAGCTCAGCGCACCGCATGAAGGCGGCTGGCGGGTCATGGAGATGCCAGTGTTCGTGCGTATGCTCGCCATCATCCTGATCGTGGTCGGCCACCTCAGCGGCATGACCCCTTGGCCGATCGTGGGCGAAACGTCGGTACTGTTCCTGGTCTCTGGGATCAGCCTGGCGCGTTTCCAGCTCAAGGCCATTGAAACCCGGGGGGATGCACGCACACTGCTGCCGTCCCTGGCCGCCATCGTGGTGCCGACCGTGCTGTATACCGCGCTGCTGCAACTGGTGTTCGACCGGGTGCATTGGCAATCGCTGCTGTTGGTGTCCAACTGGTTTGCGACCGGCGAGGTTGGCCTGTTCAACTACTGGTATATCGAAGTGCTGGTGCAGATGATCGTGATCATTGGCCTGGTGCTGTCGAGCAAGCGGGTACGCCAGGCCGTCAACGCCGCCCCGTTCCGCTGGCTGATCCTGGCTGCCTGTACGCTGGTAGCGGTGGATGTGTTGCTCAACCGCTGGGTGTTCGACGCCAGTGGCCTGCTGCACCGGGTGCCGCAATACTTCCTGGCGGTGATGGTGCTGGGCATGGCCGTGCACCATGCCGATACCCCCGCCCGCAAAGCGGTGGCCAGCGCGGTAGCGGTGCTGGTGGTCGCAGAACTGGACCTGATGGCGGTGGCCGGTATTGGCTGGCAGGCCGTCACCCACTATGTCGATATTGCCTTGCCGGCGATGCTGGCGCTGATCTGGCTGCGCGCAATCCCCGTACCCGCCTGGCTGGCACGTGCGGGTGCGGTGATTGCCTCGGCCACCCTGTTCATCTACCTGACCCACTTCCAGTTCCAGTCGGTGGCGGAGCGTATCGCCCCGAACCTGCTGTTCGAGGTTGCCTTGGCCATCGCCGGGGGCGTGGCGGTGAGTGTGGTCTGGAATACCGCCACGCGCTGGCTGCTCAGCCGCTGGCGCGCTGGCCGAAAAACGCGCGGGGATGATGACGGGGTGCAACGCGTGACCTAGCCCGCCAGTTCAGCCAGGACTTCAGCCGACGTGGTGACCTGGCGGAAGTGGTGCTGCCATAGCTCGATGCCAAGCTTGCCGGAACGGTCCAGCGAGGAGCCGACCGTCATGTCGGTGACCAGGGTAGGCATCAGCCCGGCATCGAACAGGGCAAAGCCGGCGGCCAGCACACAGGTTTCGGTCTGCAGGCCACACACCAGCACGCGCTCCACGCCCATTTGCCGGATGTGGGCGATCGCTTCGGCACTTTGCCCGTAGCCGTGCTTGACGAACACCTGGTCAGCCTCCACCAGGCTTTCGTCCTCTGCCGCCGGGTGCCAGCCAAGCTGGCGTGCAAACGGCGTGACCCGCTCGTCGTGCAGTTCGACCGAGGCTACGGTAGGAATATTGGCTGACAACCGACGCAGCCCATCGACCAGCCACTCGGGCGGGCTGAAGGTGGACTGGACATCGACGATTAACAACACCTGGCGCATGGGCGAATTCCGGCACGGGCAAAAGCGCGGAGTATAACGCGCCTGCACGGCTGCTGTGGCTGCCCACGCCTGGCTAGCGCTCAGGCACGGCCAAACTGCCCTGTAAAGGCTTGCCCCCCGGTCACATCCGGCGCTGTTTCAGCTATGATCGGGCATCCCGCCGAGGACGCCGTGAACCATGCCCGTAGACCTGCACGCGTTGTACCCCAGGCTGATCCACCTGATGCTCGACACGGTCTTCGTGGTCGACCGGGACAACCAGATCATCTTTGTCAGCGATGCCTGCGAAGCGCTGTTGGGCTACCGGGCATGCGAGCTGGTCGGTACCGCAATTACCGACTACATGCACCCCGAAGACCTGGCAACCACTCGCGCTTCGATCCTGCGGGTCATGAATGGCCAACCGCATTATGACTTTCACAACCGCTACATCCGCAAGGACGGTGGCGTGGTGCATATACTCTGGGCGGCCTGCTGGTCAGATGAGGCCCAGGCTCGCATCGGCGTGGCGCGGGACATTACCGCCCAGCACCAGGCCGAAGCCGAACTGCGCTTTCTGGCGCATCACGACTCGCTGACCCGACTGGCCAACCGGGCCATGTTCAACCAACGGCTCGACGCCGCCCTGGCCAGCGCTCGGCGGCATGACCGCCCATTGGCATTGCTGTTTATCGATATCAACGATTTCAAGCAGATCAACGATAACCACGGCCACAGCGTGGGCGACCGGGTACTGTGCACACTGGCCCGGCGCCTGGATAGCTGCGTAGCGGGCAGCGCGACGGTGGCGCGGATGGGCGGTGACGAGTTCACCGTGCTGTTGCCCGATTGCCCGTCAGCCGAGGTCGTGGCCACACAGGTGCAGCATATCCTGGCCGTCATGGCCGAACCGCTGGATGGCGAGTTGGCCGGGCTCCAGGCGCCTTCCTGCAGCATTGGCATCGCGCGCTTCCCCGAAGACGGCACCGATGCCGACATGCTGCTGCGCCATGCTGACGGCCACATGTACCGGGTCAAACGGCAACGCACCGCGGCAGGCTGAACACAGATGAACCGGCGCGACCCTGAAGACGCTTTGCTCGACAGCTGGCAGCACAATGCCCAGGCCTGGATTGACGCGGTACGCAGCGGCGCCATCGAGCGCCGCCGCAAGGTGACTGACGCCCAGGCTCCAGGCCACCGCGTGGTCAGAGCACTGGCTTGCGCACCGCGCCGCTCCGGGCTTTGGCCATGGCCGCCAGGCGCACCGCGACGTTAGCCGCACCGTAGCCGCTATAACCCCCCTTGCGCTGGATGATCTCGAAGAAAAAGCGCTCTTCGAAGGGCTCGGTGTACACGTGGAACAGCTCGCCACCCTGGGCGTCGCGGTCATAGAGCACGTTGTAGTAAGCCAACTCGCTGAGGAACTCGTCGTCGAAATCGAAGCGCGCCGCCAGGTCGTCATAGTAGTTCAGCGGAATTTCCAGCAACGGCACACCGGCCAGCTTGGCGCGGGCCACTTCGCTGAAGATGTCGTCGCAATCGAAGGCAATATGGTGCACCCCGGAACCGCGGTAGCTGGACAGCGCATGGGCAATGGCGGTGTTGCGGTTTTCCGAAATGTTCAACGGCAGGCGCAAGGTGCCGCACTGGCTGCGCAGGGCGCGGCTCTTGACCAGGCCGTACGGGTCGGGCAGCACCACCTCGTCGTCGGCGGCGAAATCGAACAGGCTCTTGTAGAACAACACCCAGCTGTCCAGCGACTCGGCTGGCAGCGCCAGGGCCATGTGGTCGATGCGGCGCAGGCCACCGGTGGCGCTCACGCTCGGGTCCAGGCTGAAGTCGGTGTCATACAGCGTATGCCCGGCGGTGCCCTGCTCTACCAGGTACAACAGGCTGCCATCGGGTGCGCGTACCGCCGGCACCTCGCACTCGTTGGGGCCGACCAGGCCGCGGAACGGCTGGCCACGGTAGGCAGTGGCACGCTTGAGCGCAGCCTGCTGGTCCTTGACCCGCAGCGCGGTGGCGCACAATGACGGGCCATGGGCTTCGAAGAAGTTGTGGCCAAAGGAGTAAGGCTCTGCGTTCAGTACGATGTTGATATCGCCTTGGCGCAGCAGCTGCACTTCCTTGCTGCGGTGCTTGCCCGCTTCGGCAAAGCCCAGCCGCTTCAGCCAGCTGCCCAGGCGCGCGCCAACGGCCTCATCGACCGCAAATTCCAGGAACTCGACGCCGTCATAACGACTGGCCGCGGGCGGGGTGAACAGTACGCCAGGCTCGATCGGGGTATTTTCCTGTTCCAGGCGCAGCCGGGTTTGCTCTTCCAGGTACAACAACGAGCGCAGGCCGTCGGCGGCGTTCTGCCGGGTGGGCGCTGCACGGAAGCCGTCATTGAAGATTTCCAGCGACAGCGGGCCACGGTAGCCGGTGGCCAGGATCGGCGCGAGGAAGCCGGCCATGTCCATTTCGCCTTGCCCCGGGAAGCAGCGGAAGTGGCGGCTCCACTCCAGCACGTCCATCGCCAGGATCGGTGCGTCAGCCATCTGTACGAAGAAAATCTTGTCGCCAGGGATGTCGCGGATCGCGCGCGGGTCGCCCTTCAGCGACAAGGTATGGAAACTGTCGAGGATTACCCCGAGGGCCGGGTGGTCGGCCTGGCGCACCAGGTTCCAGACCTGCTGGTAGGTGTTGACGTGGCGGCCCCAGGCCAGCGCTTCGTAACCGATACGCAGGCCACGCTTGCCAGCATGTTCGGCAAGCAGCCGCAGGTCGTCGACCAGCACCTGTTCATCGCCCAGGGCATCGGCCTGGACGTTGCTGCACACTAGCACCAGGTCAGTACCCAGCTCCTGCATCAGGTCGAACTTGCGCTCGGCGCGGTCCAGGTTTTTCTGCAGGCGGTCGCGGCGGCAGCCTTCGAAATCACGAAACGGCTGGAACAAGGTAATGGCAATACCCAGGTCGGCGCACATCTGCCGCACCTGGCGGGGGCTGCCGGCATAGTAGAGCAGGTCATTTTCGAAGATCTCGACGCCGTCGAAACCGGCGGCGGCGATGGCTTCGAGCTTTTCCGGCAGGGTGCCGCTCAAGGACACGGTAGCGATCGAACGCTGCATGGCGGGAGTTCCTTGTTGTTTGGAAGGCATACAGTGCCAGACAGGCAGAAAGACCTGTCACAGTTTATGGCACGATCGATTATTCGCAGGTAGAGTCGCTGCTTCAATCTCTTTGTACGGAATGGTTAGTTTTGCGTTCGATTATCGCACAAAACCCGTTTTAGCGAATTGCCAGTCAACTGGCCCGTGGTCAACATGATCCACAGACGCAGGCACACCGACCGCTGCCTCCTGCCTTGGCAAACACCCCTGGCGGAACCTGCGCAAACAACAATAACAACGGAGACAACGATGGCTCACTCCAGCTCGCAAGCAAAAAAAGCGACCGCCAGTGGATGGATAGGCTCGGCACTCGAGTACTACGACTTTTTCATCTATGCCCAGGCCGCTGCACTGATTTTCCCGCAGATCTTCTTCCCCAATACCGACCCGAAAATGGCCATCATCGCTTCGCTGGCCACCTATGGCGTGGGTTACCTGGCCCGCCCGGTGGGCGCCTTCGTGCTGGGCCACTGGGGTGATACCCGTGGCCGCAAGAACGTGTTGCTGCTGTGCATGTTCCTGATGGGCCTGTCGACCATGGCCGTGGGCCTGCTGCCCACCTACCACGACATCGGCTTCCTGGCACCGGCCTTGCTGGTGGTGCTGCGCCTGATCCAGGGCTTCGCCGTGGCCGGGGAAATCTCCGGCGCCAGTTCGATGATCATGGAGCACGCGCCCTTCGGCCGAAGGGGCTACTATGCCAGCTTCACCCTGCAGGGTGTACAGGCGGGCCAGGTCATGGCAGCGGCGGTCTTCCTGCCACTGGCGTACTTCATGCCCAGCGAGGCCTTCAATGACTGGGGCTGGCGCATTCCCTTCCTGATGAGCGCCATCGTGCTGATCGCCGGTTTCATCATCCGCAAGGAAGTGCATGAAACCCCGGCATTCGTGAAGGAAGAGAAACAGGACAAAGTGGCCAAGTCGCCGATCAGCGAAGCGTTCCGCCACAGCTGGAAGCACATGGTGCTGGTGATGTTCATGGCCCTGATGAACGTGATTCCGGTAGTCGCCACCATCTTCGGTGCGGCCTACGCGGTGCAGCCGGCCTATGGCATCGGCTTCGACAAGAGCGTTTACCTGTGGATCCCCGT
Source organism: Pseudomonas sp. MB-090624 (assembly GCF_003205245.1). NCBI lineage: Bacteria > Pseudomonadati > Pseudomonadota > Gammaproteobacteria > Pseudomonadales > Pseudomonadaceae > Pseudomonas > Pseudomonas sp. MB-090624. The sequence goes on from NZ_QJRK01000013.1 coordinate 75,449, forward strand.
GGTCGGCAACATCGTCGCGGTGCTGGTGATTCCGTTCGTCGGCAACCTGTCGGACAAGATCGGCCGCCGCCCGACCATGATTGCCGGCTGCCTGGGCTCGGGCCTGCTGGCGTTCGTCTACCTGTATGCGATCAGCATTCAGAACGTGCCACTGGCATTCATCACCTCGATCGTCATGTGGGGCATGGTCTACCAGGGTTACAACGCGGTATTCCCAAGCTTCTACCCTGAGTTGTTCCAAACCCGCTACCGCGTTTCGGCCATGGCCATTGCGCAGAACATCGGCACCATGCTGACTGCCATGTTGCCGGCGCTGTTCGCCCTGGTTGCGCCACCCGGCTCAGACAACATCCCGCTGGTGGTCGGTGGGCTGGCGTTCTTCATCACTTGCGTGTGTGCCCTGGCGGCCTACATTGCCCCGGAAACCCATCGCCTGGCGATGGAAGACCTGGGTAACCCGCAGGCCAAGCCGATGGAAAAGGAAGCCTATGAAGCCAGCCGCAAAGGCAGCGTCCAGGCGGTAAGCCACTGACAGGCGCGGGGCCGCAAAGCGGCCCCAGCCATTTCAGCCCTGAACCACGCCCTGCAAGCGCGCCCACAGCCGCTCCACATCGCCCCGCTCGGTCGGCAAGGCGCCGATCGACACCCGTACCATCCAGCGGCCATCCAGCGTCGCCGGGGTCACGTAGGCATCACCGCTGGCGTTGAGCCGCTGCGCCCAAGCCTGGGTGTACGTGTCCAACGCCTCGCCCTCCAGCCCCTGCGGCCGATGACGAATGCACAAGGTCTGCAACTGCACGGGCGCCAACAGCTCCCAACCTTGCGCAGCGCTGACCTGCCCTGCCAGCCAGCGGGCATTGTCCAGGTCGCGTCGCAGCCGCGCCTGCAACGCTTCCACGCCCTCGCTGCGCAACATGAACCACAGTTTCAACGCACGGAACCGGCGCCCCAGCGGGATGCCCCAGTCGCGCAGGTTCTTCACCTCGCCATCCACTGCCGACTGCAGGTAGCTGGGGTTGGTGCTCATCACTCGGATCAGGTGCTGCGGGTCACGCACGTAATAGATCGAGCAATCGAACGCCACGCCCAGCCACTTGTGCGCGTTGACCACCACCGAGTCGGCCAGCTCGATGCCGTCCCACATCCAGCGGCATTCCGGCAGGATCATCGCCGAACCGGCCATGGCCGAGTCGACGTGCAGCCACAGGCCGTGGGCCTGGGCAATTTCGCCGATCGGGCGCAGCGGGTCCACGGCTGTGGTGGTGGTGGTGCCGGTGGTGGCCACGACGGCGCAGGGCTGGTTGCCGGCAGCCAGGTCCTGCTCGATGGCTGCCTGCAAGGCCTGCGGGCGCAGCGCGTAGTGTTCGTCGGTGGGGATCAGGCGAATGTTGTCACGCCCGAAACCGGCCAGCAGCGCGGCCTTGTCCACCGAGCTGTGGGCGTGGGCACTGACATACACGATCAATGGCTTGGCTTCGGCCTGCAGGCCACCCCGCACCAAAGCGTAACCGGTGGCGCGTTCGCGCGCGCTGATCAACGCCACCAGGGTGCTGGTCGAGGCGGTGTCCTGGATGACCCCGCTCCATTGGCCGGACAAACCCAGCAACTGGCGCAGCCAGTCGAGGGTGGTTTCTTCCAGTTCGCTCAGGGCCGGGCTGGACTGCCATGACAGGCCCAGCACACCCAGGCCGGTACTGAGGAAGTCACCCAGTACCGAGGACAAGGTGCCATTGGAGGGGAAGTAGCCATAGAAGTCAGGGTGCTGCCAGTGGGACAGGCCAGGCATGAGCAGTGCGTTGACGTCGTCGAGAATGGCCTCGAAGGGTTCACCTTGCTGGGGGGCTTGCCCTGGCAAGGCGGCCTTGAGGTAACCGGGTTCGACCTGGGCCATGACCGGGCGCTCGCCCACGGTCTGGCGGTAGTCGGCGATCAGGTCGATCAGCTGGTGGCCGTATTGGCGGAATTGTTCGGGGGTCACGTGGGCTCTCCTTTGGGTCATCCGTAGCCTGTTATGGCCCTATCGCAGGCAAGCCAGCGCCCACAGAACAGGACGCTGGCCTGGACAGGGCCAGCGCAGGCAACACAATGCCCCCAGTCTAGGCGCCTATGCCCAGACGAATAACCCCATGTCACGCATAGTTGCTATGGCAAACGCGCATGCCCACCCTGCACGCCGAACTGCGACTGGCGCCACAACTCGAATACCCGGTTGCGTAACCAGCGGTGCTCGGCCGAGGCCTGCATACGCTGGTGCCACACCACCCAGTAACGCTGGCTATGGTCGATAAAGCCCAGCGGCCGCCAAGCCAGGCCATGCAAGCGGCTCAGTTGCTTGGCGATGTGCTCGGGGACGGTGGCCACGGCCTGGCTGCCGGCAACCACCTTGACCGTGGCACAGAAGAACGGCACCTCCAGGCTGACCCGCCGCTGCAGGCCCTGGGCGCGCAGGTGGCGGTCGATGAAGCTGTCCTTGTCGCCGCCACCGGAAATCCGCACGTGCTTGTGCGCCAGGTAGTCCGCCTGGCTGAGGGTGGCTTGCGCCGTCAGCGGATGATCGCGGCGCATCAGGCACACCGCGCGGTCCTCACCCAGCAGGCGCCCGTGCAGGTTGGGTGGCGACTCGTCGAACAGCGTGGTCGCCAGGTCGATCTCGCCGCTGGCCAGCAAGGCGTACTGGCCGGCCTGCCAGGTGCGGTATTCCAGGGAAACCCCCGGTGCTTCCTGTTCCAGCGCAGCCACCAGCAACGGCAGCATGTGTTCGGCCACGTAGTCCGAGGCAGCCAGGCAGAAGCGCCGCTCGCAGCGGGCCGGGTCGAAGACTGCAGGCTGACGCAGGGCCTGCAGCTCTTCAAGCACTTGCCGCAGGGGCTCGACCAAGGTTTCGGCGTGTTCGCTGAGCACATAGCCACGGCCTTGGCGGACCAGCAAGGGGTCGCCGAACGCTTCGCGCAGCAGGGCCAGCTGGCGGCTCAGGGCCGGCTGGCTGACGCCGAGGCGCTCGGCAGCATGGCTGAGGTTCTTCAACTGCAGCAGGTGGTCGAGGGTGCGCAGGTGGGCGAGGCTGAGGGAGGCGAAGGTGGGGTTCATCGGGTTCGGCTCCGGACCGCTGCGAGGGCTTCACCCTCGTTTCGCGACACAAGGCCGCGCCTACAGAAGCGGCCTTGCGACGCGATGGGCCGCAAAGCGGCCCCAATTGCACAGATCAGTCGGTCAGACCAACATAAACATTCTGCACATCATCGTTCTCGTCGATCGCTTCGAGGAACGCTTCAACCTCAGCCAGCGCTTCGGCGCTCAGGCTGGCCGCGCTCACCGGGTTCTTCGGGGTATAGCCGATTTTCGCCGAGGTCACGGTGAAGCCATGCTCGGGCAGGGCCTTCTGCACCGCGTCCAGGTCGGTAGTGTCGGTAATGAACAGGGTCGAGCCCTCTTCTTCACCTTCTTCGAAGTCCTGGGCGCCGGCTTCGATCGCGGCCATTTCCGGGTCGGCATCGCCTTCGGGGGTGGCTTCGATCAGGCCGACATGGTTGAAGTCCCAGGTCACCGAACCGCTGGCGCCCAGCTGGCCCTTGCGGAACAGCACGCGGATCTGCGCAACGGTGCGGTTGACGTTATCGGTGAGGCACTCGACGATCAGCGGCACCTGGTGCGGGGCAAACCCTTCGTAGCTGACGGCATGGTACTGCACGGCCTCGCCGTCCAGGCCAGCGCCTTTCTTGATGGCGCGTTCCAGGGTTTCACGGGTCATCGAGGCTTTCTTGGCCTGGACGATGGCCAGACGCAGGCGCGGGTTCATGTCCGGGTCGGCGCCAGATTTGGCCGCAATCTGAATTTCCTTGGCCAGCTTGCCCATGATCTTGCCCTTGGCATTGGCAGCTGTTTCTCTATGCTTGGCTTTCCACTGTGCGCCCATGTCGACTCTCTTTGTTTCAGCGGCCGGTTCAGGAAGCGACCGGCCAAAAGTGGGTGCAGTTTATACGCCCTCGCGCATGGGTTCGACAAGAAATCTCATCAGTCTCGATCCGCTTGCCTGCCGCCCTGGCAGCCGCCTGGCACTGAACTGCCCCTAGCGGGTAGCGATCACGAACAGCCTCGGGAACGGCAACAGCACCTTGCCATCGGTGGCCGGCGGATAGTCGCGCTGCATGGCCTGCAGGTACATCTGCAGGAAATCACCCTGCGCCCGCTCATCGAGCCTGGCCAGGTAAGGGCGCAAAGCCGAGCCTTTGAACCACTCCACCACCGCCTCGGCGCCGCCCACCAGCGGGTGGTGATAGGTGGTGCGCCACACATCGACCCGCGCGCACAGCGGGCTGAGCAAGTCGTAGTAAAAGGCCGCCCCGTGCCGGGGTGGCAGTTGCAGGTCGGCGAACTTCGCGGCCCACGGCCCCTGGCTGGCAATCTCGCGCAATTGCCGGTGGGCCGGCTCATCGAGGTTGTCCGGGGTCTGCACCGCCAGGCTGGCGCCTTCGCTCAACTGGCGCACCAGGTGCGGGTACAGCTTGGCATGCTCGGGCACCCACTGCAGCGAGGCATTGGCAAGGATCAGGTCCTGCGGCTCCGGGGCCGACCAGCCGCTGATGTCGGCAACCACCGTGCGCACCCGGGGGATGCACAAGCGCTTGCGTTCCCGGGCCTTGGCAATCATGTCCGGGTCGCTGTCCAGCGCCATTACCTGGGCATCGGGGTAACGTTGCAGCAGTACCTCGGTGGAGTTGCCAGGGCCGCAACCCAGGTCGGTGGCGTGGCGTACCGGGCGTGACGGCACGGCGGCCAGCAGGTCGCGCACGGCGCGGGTACGTTCGTCTTCGAACAGCGAATACTGGGTGGCGGACCAGGCCATGTGCAGCTCCTCCAGGCGGGTGATAGGTGGAGCATACGCCATGTGGCGGCCGGCGCGTTCGTTGCGGCACGCGCAATGAACTGTCTGGCTGGGTGCAGGGTCATCTGCTGTATGCGCACCCATCTGAAAACCTATATCGCCGTTGCCATCCTGGCCCTGATCGCGGCCGCCGCCCTGCTCGGCTCACCGTGGATGAACCAGGGCTTTCACATGCCCGCCGAAAAAACCCAGGCCCAACAACGCGAAACGGCCGGGTCCCCACGGGAGCCGGCCGTTTCCAAGCGCGAGTGACGCTTAGTGCTGCTTGCTGCCAGAGCGGATCTGGTGCACCACACCCATGGCCACCACGATGGCCGCCGCCACACCGGTGGAGATCACCAGGATCTGGTAGTCAGGCATGAAGGCCATGGTGACCAGTGCCGCCACGATGAAGGCGATGACCAGGTAGGTCAGCCAAGGGAACAGCCACATCTTCAGGCGCACTTCCTTGCCCTCGGCGATCAGCTTGCGGCGCATGCGCAGCTGAGAGAAAGCGATCACCAGGTACACCAGCAGGGCAATCATGCCAGTGGTGTTCATCAGGGTTTCCAGCACGTCTTTCGGGCGCAGGGTCTCGCTGAAGTTGATCAGCGCGCAGACCACGGCCACGGCGCACGAACCCATGATCGCGTACACCGGTACACCGGTGCCGGCGCGGGTGATCTTGAAGAACGACGGTGCATCGCCCCGCTGGGCCAGCGAGAACAGCATGCGCGAAGCGGTGTAATGGCCAGAGATCAGGCAGCTGCTGACCGAGGTCAGTACCACGAAGTTCATCAGCAGTTCGGCGTACGGCACGCCCAGCAGCTCCAGGGTACGGCGGTAGGCGCCATAGCCGGAAACCCCCAGGTGCGGGTCGTTCCACGGTACCAGGCAGACGATCAGGAAGATCGAACCGACGTAGAACAGGCACACCCGCCACACCACCGAGTTGGTCGCCTTGACGATCTGAGCGGCCGGGTCTTTGGCTTCGGAAGCGGCAATGGTGACGATTTCTGCGCCGAGGAAGGCGAACATCACCCCCAGCAAGGCGCCGATGACCGTGGTAATGCCGTTGGGCATGAACCCTTCGGCGGTGAGGTGGCTGATGCCACGCACTTCACCGAATTGCCAGACATTGGTTACCGCAGCGGTACACACGATCAGGAAGCAGACGATCGCGATCACCTTGATCAGGGCGAACCAGAACTCGAACTCACCGTAGTGCTTGACGTTGAAGAAGTTGACGGTGATCAGCAACAGGGTCGTGGCCAGCACGAACACGTTGACGCTCACATCCGGGAAGAACCCATGCAGGATCTTGCCGGCTACGTAAGCTTCCCAGGCCATCAGAATGACCCAGTACCACCAGTACAGCCAGCCAATGGTGAAGCCGGCCCAGCGGCCGATGGCGCGGTCTGCGTAAGTGGAGAACGAGCCGGTATCAGGCGAGGAAGTCGCCATTTCACCCAGCATGCGCATGATCAGCACCACCAGGATGCCGCCTGCCAGATAGGCCAGGACAGCGGCTGGGCCGGCGCTGTGGATCACGCTGCCGGAACCGACGAACAAGGCGCCGCCAATAACCCCGGCGATCGACATCATCGTCAGGTGGCGCGACTTCAGCGAGGCACTGAGCTTGCTCTCGTGCCCGCTTTTCGCGGTGGTGGTAGTGGATGTTGCGTCCATCAGTTGTGTACCCCGTGCTTCTTTTTATCCAAGGAAAACCGTGAAACCCCGATGGCTGGCGGTTTCACCTGTACATCAGTGCTAATGCGGGCAGGATGGTGTGCGCGAACACACGCAGGCCTTCCATGGCGGCCTGCTGACGCGCCCCAGGGCTGGCGCCTGGCGCGAACTGAACATGCTATTGGTGGCGATATCTGACACCTAATGTAAAAATGTCCGACGCAGAGAGCCATGCACAGTGGCATCAAACTCGCACTGCACTGTACAGGTCGCCTATGCAGTACACCCTGCAATTGCCTGGCGATACGCACCCTGAAGGCCCCGAATGTTCGAACTACATCCAGACTCCTCGACCCCGTTGGTGAACCAGATCATCGACGCGCTGCGCGAGCTGATCGATAACCAGACCCTCAAGCCTGGCGCCAAGGTGCCCTCGATTCGCGCCTTTGCCGCGAGCTACTCGGTGAGTACCTTCACCGTGGTCGAGGCATACGATCGCCTGGTGGCCCAGGGCTTGCTGGTGAGCCGGGGCAATGCAGGTTTTTTCGTCAACCGCGCGGCAGCCGAGCTGCTGGAGCAGCACAACGCCGAGGCCGACACCAGTCGACCAACGTTCAACTCCGAGTGGTACCTGCAACAGATCTTCGAGATCCGTCAGTTGCCCTACAAACCCGGATGTGGCTGGCTGCCCAACGACTGGATGTACGAAGAGGGCCTGCGCCGTGGCCTGCGCCAGGTGGCCGGCAGCCCGCTGGAACTGTCGGGGTATGGCGACCCCATGGGCCTGCCGGAGCTGCGTGCACTGACCGCGCAGAACCTGCAGCAGGAATTGTCGATAGTGGCCAACCCGGCGCAGCTGATGCTGACCCACGGCGCCAGCCAGGCGCTGGACCTGGCCGCACGCACGCTGGTCCGGCCGGGGGACGTGGTACTGGTGGACGACCCGGGCTACCCGAACCTGATGAGCATCTTGCGTACCCAGGGCGCGACGCTGGTCGGCGTCCCGCGTACCCCGGCGGGCTACGACCTGAACCAGTTGGAGCAGTTGCTCGCCCATCACCGCCCGACGGCGTTCTTCACCCAGCCGCATTTGCACAGCCCGACCTGCTCGCGCACCCCGCTGCCGCAGCTGCACCGGCTGTTGCAGCTGGCCAGCCAGCACGGCTTCCGCCTGGTCGAGAACAACCTGTACGCCGACATGGTCGCCGAGCCGCAGCCCTGCCTGGCCAGCCTCGACCACCTGCAGCAGGTGGTATACGTAGGCAGCTACTCGAAGAGCATTTCGCCCAATGTGCGCGTCGGCTACATGCTGGCCAACCCCGAGCTGATGCAGAAGCTGCTGCAGCTGAAAATGCGTTCGGGCCTGACCACATCGCAGGTGATGGAGCGTGTGGTCTATGCCGCGGTCATCGACGGCCGCTGGCGCAAGCACCTCAAGCGTCTGCGCCAGCGCCTGGCGGAGGCGCATCAGGAAGTTGGCCGGCATCTGCATCGATTGGGCTTTGAACTGTTCATTGAGTCCGACGAAGGCATGTACATCTGGACCCGCCATCCGGCGCTACCGGACAGCGCGGCATTGCTGGACGACGCGCTGGAGAAAGGCATCATGCTCGGGCCTGGGCAGTTGTTCATGGTCGATGCCAAAGCCACCGGCTGGATGCGCTTCAACGTGGCGTTCAGCACCGACCCGGCGATGTGGGAGTTGCTGGAGAAAGTGTTGGTCAAGCATGTGCGTCGGGCTGGGCTGTAAGCGATACCGGTCGTGTGAACTTGAGATCGAGCGCCGCCCGCGCGGCGCATCGCGAGCTGCGCTCGCTCCTACGTTTGTTTCGGGCCAATTATGCCTGTGGGGTTTGCGCGCGAACCATTTGGCGCATGCCTCAATATCGCGCCGTACAAACATGGCGGTCGCGCGCGCCTCTCCCAGACCTCACTGGCCCGAAACAAACGTAGGAGCGAGCGCAGCTCGCGATGCGCCGCGCGGGCGGCGCTCGATCTAACAGGCGCTGCATATCTTAGGGCAACCACCTGTCAGCCCTGATGCGATCCCTGTGGGGTTCATCCCCGAAATAAACAGCGTGGTAGCACTCACCGCCAATCCGCTATGTCAGCAAAAAACGCCCGAGCATTCGCCTCCAGGCTCTGCAGATGGTACCCGCCCTCCTGCACGATCAGGCATGGCAAGCGCAATGCGCGGATACGCTCGCCCAACACGGCAAAGCCCTCGGTCGTCACCGCCACCTTGCTCTGGGGGTCCAGCTCGTAAATGTCGAAGCCCAGCGACAACACCAACACTTGCGCACCAAAATCCTTCACCGCAGCCAGTGCGGTGTCCAGCCGGCTCAGGAAGTCCGCTTCGCTGGCGCCGTGGGGCATCGGCAGGTTCAGGTTGTACCCCTCCCCCTCACCACGGCCGCGCTCGTCCTCGAACCCGGCCACGCCTGGGTAGAAGTTGGTCGGGTCGCCGTGCACCGACACATACAGCACATCGCGCCGGTCGTAGAAAATTTCCTGGATGCCTTGCCCGTGGTGCATGTCGGTGTCGAGCACCGCCACCCGGCTGTAGCGGCCGCGCAAGGCCTGGGCAGCGACGGCAGCGTTGTTGATGTAGCAGAAGCCACCCGCAGCATCGAACCGTGCATGGTGCCCCGGTGGCCGGCACAGCGCGTAGGCCGCGGGCTCACCCTCGGCAATGGCCTTGGCGCCAGCTACCGCGCTCTGCGCGGACCAGTAGGCCGAATGCCAGGTACGCTCGCCTACCGGGCAACTGCCATCGGCCAGGTAGCGCGCGGCCTGGGCGAGAATGCCACGCAAGGCGTTGGGCTCACGCACGAAGATATTGGACATGACCTCGTCGCCCCAGTCCTCGGGCACTTCCTTCCAGCGCGCATGGGCTTCTTCGAGGAAGGCCAGGTAGGCCTCGCCATGCACCGCCGCCAGCGGCTGCAGGCCAGCATCCTCTGGCTGGCGGATGTCGAAGCCAAGATCCTTGGCAGCCCGCAACAGGCGCTGGGCGCGCTCGGGCACTTCCTGGGGGGTGCGCATGGCGCCACGCGAGTAGTAGCTGCGCGGGTGATGCAGCAATTGTTCAGGGTGGAAGTAGCAACGCATCAGGCTTCTCCTGGTTCGACACGGCCGGCGCGGGCCAGCACGGCATTGAGCAATACATCGGCACCCTGGCGGGCATCGTCGGGCAGCACATCCTCGGCTTCGTTGTGGCTGAGGCCGCCGACGCAGGGAATGAACACCATCGCCGTCGGGCAATAGCGGGCCAACAGGATGGCATCGTGCCCAGCGCCACTGACGATCGACTGCTGCGCATAACCCAGGGCATCCACCGCTTGCTGAACAGCGGCCACACAGTCCACGTCGAACGGCGTGGCCGGGCTGACCCAGTGCCGCTCGATGCGCACCTGCAAACCGCGCTGGCGGGCGATGGCCTGCAGCGCCAGGGTCAGGTCGCGTTCCATGGCCTCGATGGTTTCATCGCGGTGGTGGCGCAGGTCCACCGTGAATTGCAACACCCCGGGGATGGTGTTGCGTGACGACTTGGCGATGGTCAGCTCGCCGACAGTGGTCAGGGCCTCGGGGGCATAGTCTGCCGCCAGCCGCTCAAGCGCCTGAATCATCTGCGCCGCGCCGTACAAGGCGTCCTTGCGCAACGGCATCGGCGTGGTGCCGGCGTGCGCGGCCATGCCTTCGACGGTCACATCCAGCCAACGAATAGCCTGGCCGCCGCTGACCACACCAATGGCCTTGGCGTTATCTTCAAGGATCGGGCCTTGCTCGATATGCGCTTCAAAATAGGCATCCACCGGCCCGCCCAGCGGCCGCTGGCCAGCGTAACCGGTACGCTGCAACGCGTCGGCGACGCTGATGCCTTGCGCATCGCGTATGGCCAAGGCTTGCTCCAGCGCCAGGGTGCCGGTGAACACGGCCGAACCGAACATCGCCGGGGTAAACCGGGCGCCTTCCTCGTTGGTCCACACCGCGAGCTCCAGCGGCTTGCGGGTGCTGATGCCCAACTCGTCGAGGCGGCGCACCACCTCCAGCCCGGCCAGCACGCCGTAGACACCGTCGAAACGGCCGCCCTCCGGCTGGGTATCCAGGTGGCTGCCGATCATCACCGGGGCGGCATCGGGGTCGGTGCCAGGGCGGCGCGCGAACAGGTTGCCGATGGCATCCACGCTCAGCGTCAGGCCCGCTTCGCGGCACCAGTGGCTGAACAGCTCACGGCCAGCCTTGTCTTCGTCGCTGAGGGCCAGGCGGCAGCTGCCACCGCGTGCGGTGGCGCCGATTTCGGCCATGGCCATCAAGCTCGCCCACAGGCGTTCGCCATTGCTTTTCAACATGTGCAGGTACTCCAGAATGAATCGGTTCGCTCAGGCCAGCTCAAGCTGCTGGCTGCGCGCGTACTGGCGCGCCAGGGCAAGCACGCAGACCAGCGAAAGGGTGGCGATCAGCGTGTAGAACACTGCCATCGGCCACCACTGCCCTGTGAAATGGTGGGCCAGCCAGGTGCCGATCAACGGGGTCAGGCCCCCGGCGATGGCGCCACACACCTGGTAGGCCAGGGATATGGCGGTATAGCGCACACGGGTGTCGAACATGCCGCTGACGTAGCCTGCGATGACCGCGTAGAACGAGGCCATGCAAGCAGCGGCCAAGGCGATGCCGAGCACGATCAAAGGGCCTTGGCCCGAGCTGACCAGGGTGAACATGGGGTAAGGCGAGGCCATGGCCAGCACGGCCACCAAGGCCAGGAAGCGAGTGGCGCCGAGCTTTTCCGACAGCCAGGCAGCCAAGGGCTGCACGCAAAACTGGATGATCGCCACGAAGAACAGGCACTCCAGGATCAGCGAGCGCTCCAGGTGCAGCTGCTGGGTGGTGTAGCTGATCATGAAGGTATTGGTGAAGTAGACCCCGGCAATGCCCAGGGTGTTGGCACCGATGCACAGCAACAGCGGGCGCCAGGCGCTGCGCAGCACCTCGAAGACCGGGGCCTGCTCCTTGCGCCGGGCCGTTTCTGCCTGCTCGCGGCTGGCGATGAACTCGGGCGACTCGTTCACCCCCAGGCGAATGGCCAGGCCGACCAACAGCAGCAAGGCGCTGGCCAGGAACGGCACGCGCCAACCCCAGCTCATCAGGTCTTCTTCCGGAAGGCGGGTGACCGCGCCAAAAGCCAGCAGTGACAGAATCAGGCCCGCCGGGCTGCCGAGCTGGGCGAACGAGGCGAAGAAGTTGCGCCGCCCCTTGGGGGCATGCTCGCCGGCCATCAGCACGGCCCCGCCCCACTCGCCGCCCACCGCAATGCCCTGGACGATGCGCAGCAGGACCAGCAGCACCGGCGCGCTGGCGCCAATTTGCGCATAGGTCGGCAACAGGCCGATGCACACCGTGACGATGCCCATCATCAGCAAGGTGATGACCAGCGATTTCTTGCGGCCGATACGGTCGCCCACATGGCCGAAGACGATTCCGCCCAGCGGCCGGGCGAAAAAGCCCACGGCGAAGGTACCAAACGCTGCCATGGTGCTGAACAGGCTGTCATCGGAGGGGAAGAACAAGGCACCGAACACCAGGGCCGCGGCGGTGGCATAGATGTAAAAGTCGTACCATTCGATCATGGTACCGATGAAAGCGGCGGCAGCGGCACGGCGTGGCTGAGCGCAAGTGGCGGGCTTCATGGGGGCTCCTTTGCTTGTTGTTCTGGCAGGAGTGACGGGAATTCACGGTCGCGCTCTGGCGGCGCTTGGCTTGTGGGCCTCGATGCCTGTGATTTATCGGGCCAGGGCTATGATTAGTCAATTTTCTATTTATTATTCCAACTATTAACCCTGCTTATCATAGAGCCATGCCATGTCTGACCGCCTGCTCAACGACCGCCTCGACTGGAACCTGCTGCGTACCTTCCGCGTCATTGGCCAGGAACTGTCCATCAGCCGCGCCGCTGCCCGCCTGCATCTCACCCAGCCGGCAGTCAGCCAGGCCTTGAAGCGCCTGGAAGAACAGCTCGGCCGCCAACTCATCGCCCGCCGTGGGCCGCGTTTCGTGCTGACCGAAATGGGTGAACAGCTGTTCCAGCTGGCCGGCGAGGTGTACGGGCAGATGTCGCAGATCGGCAGCCTGCTGGCGCAGCCCACCGACGAACTGGTGGGCAAGGTGCGCTTGCTGATGATCAGCCGCATCGTCAGCGACCGCTTCGACGACTTCCTGGCCGACTTCCATCGCCAGCACCCACGGGTGGACCTGGAAATCGACGTGATGCGCAGCTCCGACATCGTCGCAGCCTTGCAAGAGAAAACCGCCAGCGCAGGCTTGAGCTTGAACCGGCGGGCCCAGCCCAGGCTGGAGCAACGGCTGTTCCTGCGCCAGCGTTACGCGTTCTTCTGTGGCAAACACCATGCCCTGTTTGGTCAGGCCGAGGGCGACTTGCAGCGGGAGAACTTCGTCAGCTTCACCAGTGACCAGATTGGCGGCATGTTGTCGCCACTGACCATTTTCCGCGACCAGCAGGGCTTTGCCGGGCGCATCGTGGCCTCGTCACCCAGCCTTGAGGAAGTGCGCCGCCTGGTAATTGCCGGGTTCGGCATCGGCTGCCTGCCCGAGCACGTGGTAGCGCCGGATGTTGCAGCTGGGCTGCTGTGGAAGCTGCACCCGCTGGAGGGCATTGCCGATGTGGACATTCACCTGTTGTGGAACCGGGACCAGCGCTTCAGCCGGGCCGAACAGGTGTTCATCGAGGGGCTGCAACAGCGTCTTGACTGACCTGCAGCGCCATCACCGGCGCTGCCAAGCGCGGAACGCGCCGGTGGCCTTGGCCGCCTTGTAGTGCAACTTGGATCCGATCAGGGGAAAGGGTATGCTGATATATAGCTAAATGCCATCACCCAGGTCGGCGCGATGCCTGCCTTCAAGGACGAACCCTTTGCCCAGCCACCCTACCCGCCATACCATTGCCCGCCAGTGGCAATTGCTCAAGCTGCTGCCAGGGCGCCACCCGGGCGTGAGCTCCACCCAGTTGCAACGTGCCCTGAGCGGCGTGGGCCACACCACCAGCAAGCGTACCGTAGAGCGCGACCTGGTCGAACTGGCCGCCCTGTTCCCGCTGCAATGCAACAGCAAGGGCATGCCCTATGGCTGGTACTGGCAACCGGGCCTGAGCCTGGAGCAAGCGCACCAGTTGCAACCCGACGCGCTATGCCCGGCGGCCCAGGTGGAGCTGCGCGCCTGGGTCGATGACGCCCTTGCCCGGCGCCTGGAGCAGGCGCCGCTGTCGGCCGACATGCAACTGACCGCGCAAGCCGACGGTGGCGCTGTGCTGGTGGCCACGGTAGACGACAACCGGGCGCTGATGAGCTGGCTGCTGTCCCAGGCCGGCGCTATTAGCGTGCAGGCCCCCAAGGCGCTGCGCCTGGCCATGCTGGCGCAATTACGCCAGAGCCTGGCCCTGCACGAAACGGTTGGTTGAAACCGTTGGCGGGCGCTACTGGCGCAGCCGCTCCAGCGCCTGCAGCACGAATGCGGTAGCGCGCTCCACCTGCCCTTCCCTGCAGGCGATACCCAACTGCCGCCACAGCCCGGGCCGCAGCGGCCGGTGGGCAATGCGCTGATCAAGCTCGGCGGCCTCCCCCTCCTGCGGCAGCAACGTCGCGCCATACCCGGCACCGACCAGCTTCTTGATGGCATCGTTGTAGTTCAGCTCGATACGCGGCTCGGGGTGCAACCCCGCCGCCGCAAACCACTCGTTAGTCACCCGCGACAGCTGGGTACTGCTGTCATTCAGGATCAACGCCCGTTGCGCCAGCCAGGCCGGCGTGACCTTGGCCGGGGGCTGCCAGTCGGCCGGCACGTAGGCCAGGATCGGGTCGCGTCGCCAGGGTGTTACGGCCAGCCCCTTGACCGCCACCTGCGGCAACGCCACCAGCGCGACATCCAGGGTGCCCTCGCGCAAACGCGCCAGCGACGCTTGCGAAGTGAGCACCTGCACTTGCACATCGATCCCCGGATGCTCCACCCGCAAGGCGGCCAACGCCTGTGGCAGCAGGTGGGCGATGGCCCCGGTCGAGGCCCCCAGGCGTACCCGGCCGCTCAGGCCCTGCACCTGGCGGCGAACTTCGTCCAACGCCAGGTCCGCGTCGGCCAGCAAGCGGCGGGCGCGGGCCAGCAGCGTTTCACCGATGGCCGTGGGCCGTACCTGGCCGCGGGTACGGTTGAGCAACGGGGCGCCGACGCGCGCCTCCAGCTCGGCCACGTGCAGGCTGATGGTGGGCGGCGCCAGGTTGAGCTGGCGAGCCGCCTCGGCAAATGAACCCAGGTCGCTAATGACCACCAGCGTACGCAGGCGGTCGAGGCTGATTTCGCGCATGGTCGCTGCGGCTTCCTCACAAAACAAAGACTGACGGCTGAATGCCAAGGCAGCTTTCAGGGGTAGGTTGACCGCCAAAAGGCCAGCACATCGTTCAGAAAAGCTGAATGCGGTGGTCATGATATTCAAATTTTCTTTATCAACGCCACCCGCGAACATAGGCCATCCCCTCCCCAACCCGGACCCCGACCATGCATACCCCTGTTGTCTTCATCGACGGCGACCAAGGCACCACCGGCCTGCAGATCCACGCTCGCCTGCAAGGCCGCAGCGACTTGCGCCTGCTGACCCTGCCCGAAGCCGAACGCAAAGATCCTCAACGGCGTGGCGAGGCGATCAACAGCGCCGACATCGCCCTGCTGTGCCTGCCCGATGCCGCCGCGCGCGAAGCGGTGGCCGCCATCCACAACCCGCAGGTGCGGGTGATCGACGCCAGCTCGGCACACCGCACCAGCCCAGGCTGGGTGTATGGCCTGCCCGAACTGGACCCGCACCAAGCCGAACGCATTGCCCAAAGCAAGCGCGTCAGCAACCCCGGCTGCTACCCCACGGGCGCCATCGCGTTGCTGCGCCCGCTGGTCAAGGCCGGCCTGCTGCCTGCCGATTACCCGCTGAACATCCACGCCATTTCCGGCTACTCCGGCGGCGGCCGCGCGGCGGTAGAACGGCATGAACAGCCCGCTGCCGACAAAGCACCGGCCTTGCAGCTGTACGGCCTGGACCTGGCGCACAAGCATGTGCCCGAGATCCAGCAGCACGCCGGGCTCTCGGCACGGCCCCTGTTCATGCCTGGCTACGGCGCCTACCGCCAGGGCATCGTGCTGAGCATCCCGCTGCAATTGCGCCTGCTGCCCGGGCAGGTCAGCGCCGAACAGCTGCAAGCCTGCCTGGAACAGCATTACCAGGGAGCCCGCCATGTTCAGGTAATGCCCCTGCACCAACAAGGTGGCGCGGCCAACCTCGACCCTGAAGCCCTGAACGACAGCAACGACCTGCGCCTGGCGCTGTACGCCAACCCTGAACACGGCCAGGTGCTGCTCACCGCCATCTTCGACAACCTGGGCAAAGGCGCGTCGGGTGCGGCGGTGCAAAACCTGGACTTGATGCTCGGCGCACTACAGGCACGCGGCTGATGGGTCAAAACCGGTTAGACTGTACAGCCCGCGCCCTCCCGGTGCGGGCTGTACAGTCTAACCGCCGGAGCCTGCCCCCCGATGTTCATCCTGAGCCGCCTTGACAGCGTGCCGCCCGAGTCTTTCCAGAACCAGATCCGCGAGCTGGTCATTCACAACGTCGGTGAATTGAGCAGTGTCGCGATCAGTGCAGACAACCCGCTGTACCCGCTGTACCAGTACGGCGTCGGCATGGAGGTGCACCAGTACCTGCAAGCCCTGGACGGCAATCGCGGCCTGGCCGTGGCACTGACCCTGGCACTGGATGCCGAAGCGCCAGACCAGTTGTTGGGCTTTGCCTTGTCGCTACCCGCCGAGGACGATGAGCAGGCCTGTGCCCTGGCATTCATGGCCGTACGCGCCAGCCATCGTCGCCAGGGCATCGCCCGGGCGCTGCTGGGCGACCTGCAGGCGCGCCATGCCTGCGTCGAGCTGAACGCCTTCGCCAACCAGGTACCGTGGTTCGAAGCCATGGGTATGCAGGTGGTGGCCGCCAAGGGTCCGCAGGTGCTGATGAGCAGCACCGGCCAGGCCAGCGGGGCACTGATCGGCCGCCTGGACATCGCCCCCATCTACCAGACCGCCGAGGTGCTGCAGATTCATACCTACCTGCTCAACCAGCAAGGCGAGGATGCGATGATCGAAGCGGAGCAGATGCGCGACGAGCGGCTGGACGCGCTGACCGCACAGGCGCAGGAGTGTGTGCGCCAGCGCCAGCACGTGCACTGATCGCACCGTCAAGCACAACGCTCAGGGCCGCACCGGTCAAGCTCGGCGCGGCCCGGCGGCTCAGCCATGCACCCAGCGCCGGTGCAGCCCGCGCGCCAGGGCATCGAGCAGAAAGCCCAGCACTCCGATCAACAGCACCATGGCCATCAGCTCGGAGTACGCCAGGCGGTCGCGGGTATCGAGAATGAAATAGCCCAGCCCTGCACTGACGCCCAGCATTTCGCAGGGCACCAGCACGATCCACAAAATCCCGATGGCCAGGCGCACGCCCGTCAGCACATGGCCAATCACCCCCGGCACGATCACCTTGCACAAGGTTTCCCAGCGCGTGGCACTCAGGCTGCGGCTCAACTGCAGCCAGCGCGGGTCCAGTTGCCGCACCCCGGCGGCGGTGTTGAGCAGGATCGGCCACAACGCGGCGAACGCCAGCAAAAAGTAGATCGGCTGGTCACCCACGCCCATCAGCATCACCACCACCGGCATCCACGACAACGGCGAGATCATGCGCAGGAACTGGAATGCCGGCGTGGTCGCCGCCTCCAGGTGCCGGTAGCTACCTACCAGCAACCCCAACGGCACACCGATCAGCAACGCCAGCAACAAACCGACCAGGATGCGCTTGAGGCTGACCCAGATATGCCCGTAGACCTCGCCCTGCCCTAGCAGCTCGACCAGGCTGGCCAACGTGGCCTGCGGTGCAAACCGGGCCGACAGGCCATCGGCCTGGCCGAACACGGCGACCCCGGCCCACCACAGTGCCAGCAAGCCCAGCAAGCCGGCCAGGCCAAGCCCGGCATGTACCACGTGCGTACGCATCAGACGGCGAACTCCTCGCTGCGCTCGTAGTTGTCGGCTATGCCGAACACTGACGGCCCGCCCACGGCGGCAATGGCGTTACGCACGAAGCGGTCATCCACCAGGTCGCGGGCAGTCTGCGCCGGGTCCAGGCCGGCGAGGAACGCGTGGTCACCTTCGATCAGGGTGTGCTGCAAGCGCTTGACCAGTGCTTCGGTGTAGCTCGGGAACGGGTAAGGCTGGAAATCGATGCGCTTTTCGTCCCACTGCTGGTGGCGAATAGCGCCGCTGGCGATGTAGCCGGCACGGTCCTCGGCCGCCGGGGCAAGGACCTTGGCCAGCACCGCCGGGTCATGGGGCGTGTACTTGTTGGTGCCAGCACGCGACAGCAAGGCTGCTGCTTCGGCGCGGTGGTCGCGGGTCCAGTGCTGGGCCTTGACGATGGCATTGACCACCTTCTGCGACCACTCGGGGCGGTTGTCGAGGTCGTGTTCGTGCATGAACACCACGCAGCAGGCATGGTTGCGCCAGACATCGCCCGTGAAGCGCTGCACGCGGCCAACCTTGAGGTTCTCGGCCAGGGCGTTGAACGGCTCGGCGACGATGTAACCTGCTATGCGCTTGCTGGCCAGGGCCGGTGGCATGTCGGAGGGCGGCAGCACCAGCAGGTTCACTTCATTGTCTGCCAACGCCGCACTGGCCGGCTTCGACACCGGTGTCAGGCCGTTGTCGTTGAGCATCTGCTGCAGCACGACATTATGGATCGAGTACCAGAAAGGTATGGCCACGGTCTTGCCACCCAGTTGCTTCATGTCGCTGATGTCGGGGGCGACGGTCAGGCCCGAACCGCCCACGTGGTTCCACGCCACCACCTTGGCCGGCACCTTGCTGGCATAGCGCGCCCACACGGTCATCGGCGACAGCAGGTGAATCACGTTCACCTGGCCAGAGATGAACGCCTCGATCACCTGTGCCCAACTGCGCAGCAATACCGGGCGTTCGGCCTTGATACCCTCGGCTTCGAACAGGCCGTTGTTGTGCGCCACCAGCAAGGGCGTTGCGTCGGTGATCGGCAGGTAGCCGATACGTACCGGCGCGTCGGGTTCGGCAGCGGCGCGGGCCTGCAGGCTTGACAGCAACGGCAGCGCACCGGCGGCGGTGAGCATGGCGCCCAGCTTGAGAAAATCACGTCGTGAAGACGAGGAACAGCAGTCATCCATGCACATGGACAGCCTCCGAGGCCTGGGGGGTTGGGGTGGGTTCGACCGTGCGGCTTGCTCGCCGGAGCGTCTTGAGGATTTCGATGCGCAGGGCGCCCAGCTCTTCGACCCGCTGGGTGCGTGGCTGCGGCAGGCCGATCTGCCATTGGCCGAGGATGTGCGCTGGATGGTCGCCCAGCAGCAGCACACGGTCGGACAGCAACAGGGCTTCGTCGATATCGTGGGTGATCAGTACCGCTGCCGTGTTGTGGGTAGCGATCAATTGCAGCAGCAATTGCTGCATGTCGGCACGGGTGACTTCATCCAGCGCGCCGAACGGTTCGTCGAGCAACAGCACTTCGGGCTGCCGTGCCAGGCAACGGGCCAGCGCGGTCCGCTGGGCCATGCCGCCAGACAGCTGCGCCGGGTAGTGGCTGCGGGCGTGGCCCAGGCCCACGGCGGCGATAGCGTGGTCGATACGTGCACGGCGTTCGGCAGCCGCCAGCTTGGGCTGGCGGGCGAAGTCCAGGCCGAAGGCGACGTTTTTCTCCAGGCTCAGCCAAGGCAGCAGGCTGGGGTCCTGGAAGGCTACCGCCAGGCGCGGGTGTGGGCCCTGCAGCGGCTGGCCATGCAGCCGCACGCTGCCACCACCCGGCTGCTGCAGGCCGGCCAATACCCGCAACAGGCTGGACTTGCCAACGCCGCTGGGGCCCAGAATGCTCACCACCTCGCCGCGCCCCAACTGCAGGTCGAACTGCGCCAGCACTTGCTGCCAGCCGCCCTCGCCCGGGTAGCCCAGGCTGATGTCACGGGCTTCGAGCAACATTGCACTCATGCCCCGGCTGCCTGGCGGTGCAGCTCGGCCCGCAGCTGCACCAGGCTGGGCGTGACGATCGGCACGAACGCCGATTCGCGCCAGCGGCGGGCGAAACCTTCGCCATACTCGCTGAGGTAGGCTTTGCCACCACTGGCCTGCAATTCCAGTTGCACCGCGTCGGCGGCACTTTCGGCCAGGGTGATGCGCAGCTTGAACAAAGCCGCCGGTTGTTGCAGGAAGCGGCCATCGAGCAAACCTTGCTTGAGTTCGCTGACGGTATTCTCCAGGCGCTCGCTGAGCACCTGGCGGGCTTCGTCCAGGAATGAGGCACGCCCCTGCAGGTGGGCCTGCACTTCGTCCAGTGCCCGGCGCGCCAGGCCAATGGCCATGCCGCACTGCAACGCCAGGAAGGCCGGACGTACCTGCGGCAGGAACGCGCGGGCATTGTCGTGCAGCAACCAGTCACGTGCCAGCGGCACCTGGTGGAAGGCCAAGGCAGCGGTGTTGCTCGACTGCAAGCCCATCAGTTGCAAGTCGTCGGAACGTTGCAGGCCCTGGGCATCCGAAGGAATGGCCAGTACGAACGGAGCACCGCCCGCGTCGTCCTCAATGGCCGCCGCTACCACGAACCCACTCTTGCGCAGGTTGGTCACCCAGTGCAGGCGGCCCTCCAGGTGCCAGCCATCGCCCGCCGGGCGGCCGCGCACTTGCAGGGCTTCGATGCCAGAGAG
Organism: Pseudomonas sp. MB-090624; assembly: GCF_003205245.1. Taxonomy (NCBI): domain Bacteria; kingdom Pseudomonadati; phylum Pseudomonadota; class Gammaproteobacteria; order Pseudomonadales; family Pseudomonadaceae; genus Pseudomonas; species Pseudomonas sp. MB-090624. Next base: position 95,810 of record NZ_QJRK01000013.1, read on the forward strand.
GAACTTCATGGCATTGGACAGGCCGGTGGCACCGGCCAGCTCGCCGGCCAGCAGCTGTGGCAGCAAGCGCGCGCGCAGCGGCTGGTTGGGGCTTTGCAACAGGTACTCGATAAAGGCGCGCTGGCCCCAACACACGAAAGCGGCAGCCAGCGAGCGGCTGGCAATGGCAGCGATGGCCTCGACGGCGTCGGTCACCTGCCCGCCCGTACCGCCCAGGGCCGGGTCGACGCCCACGCGCAGCAGTTGCGATTCGGCGATTTGCGCCAGCACGTGCTGCGGCTCGCACAGGCCCCGATCTATGGCCTCGGCATTGGCATCCAGCCACTGTCGAAATGCACAATCCTGCATGGTCTTGCTCCTTTGAGAACGCCGGGCCGCCTAACGGCCCCTTTGCGGCACATGGCCACTCCTACAACTACGGCTGTACCGCCGCTAGCAGGGGCAGATCATGCAGTGGGCTGCCAGCGGTACTTGCCAAGCTCGTCATTGAGCGGCGTTTGGGCGAACACATTAGCAAAGTTGCACAGGGTTGCGAGGCTCACGCCAAGAATCACTTCCAGCGCATTGCCTTCGCTGAAGCCGGCATCCCGGAATGCCTTGTACGTGGCCTGGCTCACATTGCCGCGGGTCGCGATCACTTCGCGGGCGAAGGCGGCCAGGGCTTCGTAACGGGCATTGGGCAGCTCGCCGCGGGCCCGCAGGGCATCGACCACCTCCTGCGGCAGCTTGGCCTTGTTCAACGCCACGGCGGTGTGCCCCGCCACACAGAAATCACAGCCATGTTGGATGGCGGCAATCAGTTGCACCACTTCGCGGTCGGCCAGGCTCAGGTCGGACTTGCCGTTCAATGCCGAAACAGTCACGTAGGTTTCCAGTGCCGCTGGCGCGTTGGCCAGCACGCCGAGCAGGTTGGGGATGAAGCCCGAATTCTTCTGCGCGTTCTCAAGGAACGGGCGCGCTGCTTCCGGGGCGCTTTCCAGGGTGTGTAAGGTAATGCGCGAGGACATGGAGTGGTCTCCCTGATGGATGTCACTACAGTCTGGTGGTTATAAGAAGTACCCTCCATATTCATCAGTCGCCTTTCCTTGCTCCTGAGTCTTTGCATTAGATGATTTCGTCCGCCGCGCTCGTCGATTGGTTATTAGAAGGCCTGGAGCTGGATGCCAGCCTGTTTCATGTCGGCCGCTACTGTGGCGGCTGGCACGCCAGCACCCAGGGTATGGGCCATGCCAGCTTCCACTTGGTGGTGCAGGGCGATTGCTGGCTGCACCTCGACGGCCAGGCGCAGCCGGTGTGCCTGAGAAAAGGCGACGCCGTATTCCTGTTGCGCGACCTGGGTTATCGCCTGTCCAGCGACCAGGACGCGGCAGGCGCCTGTGCGCAACCGCGTCAAACCATGCAGGCGCTGGACAGCGCCGCCAGCGATGGGGTTGGCCTGGTCTGTGGCTTCTTCCGCTTCCAGTCGGGTTTGTCTTCGCTGATTGTCGAGGGCCTGGCCGACTGGATCCTGCTGCGTGCCGAAGACCCCGCCGGGAGCGCGGCGGGGGCGTTGTTCGGGCTTATCCTGGACGAATGCCAACGCCAAACCGGGCCTTCGCAAACTTTTCTGGAGCGCCTGACGCACTTGCTCTTTCTGTATGCACTGCGCCAGCAAGTGCATGCCGGGCAGCCCCTGGGCGGGCTGATCGCGCTTGCTCGGCAGCCGGCGTTCGCCGGGTTGCTCGAGCAACTGATCGAGCAACCCGGCAAAGCCTGGACACTGGAGAGCATGGCGGCCTGCACCGGGTTGTCGCGCTCGGCTTTCTTCAAACGCTTCAGCGAGCTGGCCGGGCAGTCGCCAGGCCAAGTGCTGCTGGCGTTGCGCATGCGCCATGCTTGCCGGTTGCTGCAGGCGGGCAACACGGTGGAGCAAGTGGGTGCACAGGTGGGGTACCAATCGGTGGCCGCTTTTACCCGGGCCTTCGCCAAGGCAGTAGGCATACAGCCAGGGGCTTACCGGCGGGGCCACGAAGGGCGTTAAGCGGCTCTACTGCGCCGCAAGCCGGCTTGCGAGGCGCCACGTTGAAGCTGATTTACCGGATAAAACCGACAATTTTCCTTGGGTTTATCAGCAGATCCCGTAACTTGAATGCCTGTTCAAGAATGATGGCCATATGGCATCATCGCATTCAAAAACAGTAAAGAGGGTGAGACCTACAATCGACTTTGCGGTGCATCCCGAGCCTGGCGCCACTGCGGTGACACCGGTAGCCGCCTGCGTTCTCGAGGCCTGCACGCCACCATCAAGGAGTACTTCATGCAGTTAAGGAATTTGAAGATCGGCATTCGCGCAGCAAGCGCATTCACCCTGTTGGGCATTCTGGTGCTGGTGATGGGCCTGATCGCACTTTACGAGACCCGGCAGATGGACACCGCCACAGACGAGATCCGCATCACCTGGATACCTGCCGTGGTGGCCCTCAGCGAAATCAGCACCGACCTCGGTCGCGCCCGGGCCGTCACCCTGCGTGCGACACTCAGCAACGAGACCGGCGAACACGCCCGCGACCTTGAGATGCTACAAGGCATCAACCAACGCCTGACAACCAGCCTGAAAAACTACGACAGTACCATCGTCGAGGCCGACGATCGCGCCCTGTTCAATGCCTTCATGGCGGCTTACCAGCAGTATGCGGGCCTGCAGGCCAAGGTGCTGCAAGACGTCACAGCCAACCGCATTGCCGAAGCCGAGCAGCAAGTCAGCGGGCCATTGAGCCAGTATGCCGACAACATGATGCATGCCATGGCCGCCTTGATCGACTACAACGGCAAGGGCGCCGAGCAAGCCTCGCAGCGCAGCAGCGATGTGGCTGACGAAGCGTTCCAGGCGCTGATAGGCGCGCTGTTGGTGATTGTACTGGCGCTTGCCGCCATCGCCACCCTGCTCACCCGCAGCATCGTGCGGCCGCTGGCCGAGGCCGTGGCCGTGGCTGAACGCGTGGCCACCGGCGACCTGACTCGCGAAATCCAGGTGGTGGGCCGTGACGAACCGGCCTTGCTGCTGCGCGCGTTGAGCCGCATGCAGACCAGCCTGCGCGACACCATTCGGCAGATAGCCGCCTCGTCCGACCAGCTGGCCTCGGCGTCCGAAGAGCTGCACACCGTCACCGAAGACACCAGCCGCGGCTTGCACCAGCAAAGTGCCGAAATCGACCAGGCGGCCACGGCCGTCAACCAGATGACCGCGGCGGTCGAAGAAGTGGCCAACAATGCGGTGAGCACCGCAGACGCCTCCAGGGGTGCCGACCAGACTACCCGCGATGGCCGCGACCGGGTCAACCAGGCGCTGGCCTCCATCCAGCACCTGGTGGCGGACGTGACCGGCACTTCCAGCGAAATCGAACAGCTGGCCAGCAATGCCAACGAGATCAGCCGGGTGCTGGATGTGATCGGTGCAATTGCCGGGCAGACCAACCTGCTGGCGCTCAACGCCGCCATCGAAGCCGCCCGCGCCGGTGAGGCAGGCCGTGGCTTTGCGGTGGTGGCGGACGAAGTTCGTGCCCTCGCCCATCGTACCCAGCAGTCGACGGCCGAAATCGAGCAGATGATTGCCGGGATCCAGAACGGCACCGAGCGCGCGGTGACCGCGATGCACAGCAGCCAGGGGCGTGCCACGGGCACGCTGGAAGTAGCCGAGGGCGCCGGGCAGGCGCTGGAGGTGATTGCCGAAGCGATGGCCTCGATCAACCAGCGTAACCTGGTGATAGCCAGTGCCTCGGAACAACAGGCGCAGGTGGCCCGTGAGGTGGACCGCAACCTGGTGAATATCCGTGACCTGGCCATGCAGACCTCGGCGGGGGCCAACCAGACCAGTGCGGCAGCGCAGGACCTGTCGCGCCTTGCCGTGGACCTGAATGGCATGGTGGCACAGTTCAAGGTCTGATCTGAGATAGCCGGGGCCGCATCGCGGCCCATCGCAGGCAAGCCAGCTCCCACAGGGATCGCCTTAGGGCTGACAGGTGTTTGTCACAAGATATGCAGCGCCTGTGAGATCGAGCGCCGCCCGCGCGGCGCAATCGCGAGCTGCGCTCGCTCCTACGTTTGTTTCGGGCCAATTATTCCTGTGGGATTCGCGCGCGAACGCCTTGGTGCATGCCTCAATATCGCGCCGTACAAACAAGGCGGCCGCGCGCGCCTGTCACAGGCGTTACTGGCCCGAAACAAACGTAGGAGCGAGCGCAGCTCGCGATTGCGCCGCGCGGGCGGCGCTCGATCTCACAGGCACTGCATATCTTGTGACAAACACCTATCAGCCCTGATGCGATCCCTGTGGGAGCTGGCTTGCCTGCGAAGCAGCCCTGTTGCAGCCACACGTGACTATCAGTCATTCACACTCAAAACCCGCCCCGCCTTCTGGCCAGCCTTGCTACGCGTGGCCAGGCAGTAGTACAGCGGCACCGTCACCAGCAAGCCGAACAGCCAGGACAGGTCGGCGCCTTCGACCAGGTTGGAGTACGGCCCGACATACAGCGAGGTATTGGCAAACGGCAGTTGCACCAGGATGCCGCAGGCATAGGCAACGATTGCATGGTGATTGAAACGGCCATAGATGCCGCCGTCGGCACTGAAGATCGAGGCGATGTCGTACTGGCCCTTCTTGATCAGGTAGAAGTCGATCAGGTTGATCGAGGCCCACGGCACCAGCACCAACAGCAGCGCCAGGATCAGGCCGATGAACTGGCCGATGAAGTCTGCCGAGGCGTTCAGCGCGACCATACCGCAGCCCAGCAGTATGACCGAGGCCAGGATCACCCGAACCTTCACGCTGGGGGTCCACTGGGCAACGAAGGTCTGGATTGCAGTCACGATCGACAGCACCGCGCCATACAGGTTGAGGGCGTTGTGGCTGATGATGTTGAGCAGGAACAGCACCATCAGGATCGGCCCCAGCCAGCCGGTGGCCTGCTTCACCGCGTCCATCGCATCGGTGCCTTGCGGCACGCACAGCACCGCCACCGCACCAAAGCTGAAGCACAAGATGGTGCCCAGGGTAGCGCCGAAATAAGTCGCCCAGAACGGCTTGGCAATGCCGACTTCACGCGGCAGGTAGCGTGAGTAGTCGGAGGTGTACGGCGAGAAGCTGATCTGCCAGATCACACCCAGCGAAACAGTGGCGATGAAGCCCGACAGGTTGAAGGCGCCGCGGCTGAAGAAATCGGCTGGCAGGTCCTGGATGAACATCATGATGAAGCCGGCCAGCAGTGCCGAGCCCATCACCCAGGTGCCGATACGGTTGAGGATGTGGATGAAACGGTAGCCGATCACGCCGATGGCGGTGGCGCTCAAGGCGCCGATCACGATCGCCCCTGGCATCGGCACGCTCGGGCTGATGCCGTGGATGGTCTTGCCGGCCAACACGATGTTGGAAATGAAGAAGCCAACATAGATCAACGCCGTGAAGAACACGATCAGCAAGGCGCCATAGCGGCCGAACTGGCCACGGCTCTGCACCATCTGCGGAATGCCCAGCTGCGGTCCCTGCGCAGAGGCCAGGGCGATGACCACGCCCCCGACAAGATGGCCCAGCACAATGGCCACCAGCCCCCACAACAGGTTCAGGTGGAACACCTGTACCACCATGGCACCGGTGACGATCGGCAGTGGCGCAATGTTGGTACTGAACCAGAGGGTGAACAGGTCGCGCGCCTTCCCATGGCGCTCGGCAGGTGGCACATAATCGACCGTGTGATTCTCGACAAACTGGTGTTGCGACGACGGTTGGGACATGGTTTTCGGCTCGAAAGGTCGTTTTTATCGTTGTAAGGAAACCGCATCTAGGCGGCCTCTCAGCTGCGGACCATATTATGGTATTCCAAACTTTTGACAACACTGATCCGCACGAAAAAGCGGCCACTGTTCTGCTTGAAAAACCCCTGCGACAAACCACCACACCGAGCAAAGCCCCGTATTCCGTGGCCTTGTGCCGCTCATCGTGAAAATGTGCGGCTGAAAATTCTGCTTGCAAAATAGGTATTACGGTATACCATCAGACACATCAAAGATAAAAACCGCGGACCACCGCAGCCTTTTAGAGGTAAACCCGATGATCGACGCAACCGTCTACAAGAACGTCCTGGGCTCCTTCCCGTCCGGCGTTACCGTCATCACCACCCTGGACGACGACGGCTCGGTCGTCGGCCTGACCGCCAGCGCATTTTCCTCCCTGTCGATGGAGCCGCCGCTGGTGCTGTTCTGCCCCAACTACAGCTCCGACTCCTACCCGGTACTGATCAAGCAGAAGCGCTTCGCCATTCACCTGCTCTCGGGTGAGCAGCAGGCACACGCCTATGCGTTCGCCAAGAAAGGCAAAGACAAGGCCAACGGTATCGAGTGGACCCTCAGCGAGCTGGGCAACCCGATCCTGGCCGGCGCCACGGCGGTCATCGAGTGCGAACTGTGGCGCGAATACGAAGGTGGCGACCACGCCATCATGGTCGGCAAGGTGCACAACCTGATCGTTCCAGCCCAAGCGCCGCGGCCGATGGTGTATTGCCGCGGCAAGATGGCCAGCCTGCCGGCCTTGGCTTGAAGCCCATTGTGAATCGAGACAGCTGGCGCCACCCTGCCTGGCGCCAGCCCCTTTCAAGCGTTGAGGAAAGCCCCATGAAATTTTCGTTGTTCGTACACATGGAACGTTGGGATGAACAGGTCAGCCACCGCCAGTTGTTCGAAGACCTGACCGAACTGACCCTGATGGCCGAAGACGGCGGTTTCAGCACCGTGTGGATCGGCGAACACCACGCCATGGAATACACCATTTCGCCAAGCCCGATGCCATTGCTGGCGTACCTGGCGGCACGCACCGATAAGATCCGCCTGGGTGCCGGCACCATCATCGCACCGTTCTGGAACCCGATTCGCGTGGCAGGTGAATGTGCCCTGCTCGACGTGATCAGCAACGGCCGCATGGAAGTGGGCCTGGCCCGTGGCGCGTACCAGTTCGAATTCGACCGCATGGCCGGTGGCATGCCGGCCACCGACGGCGGCAAGGCCCTGCGCGAGATGGTGCCGGTGGTGCGCAAGCTCTGGGAAGGTGACTATGCCCATGACGGCGAAGTCTACAAATTCCCCACTTCCACCAGCGTACCGAAGCCGTTCAACGCTACGCCGCCCATGTGGATCGCCGCCCGCGACCCGGACTCGCACAACTTTGCCGTGGCCAACGGCTGCAACGTCATGGTCACGCCGCTGATGAAGGGCGACGAAGAAGTACTCGACCTGAAGAACAAGTTCCAGGCCGCCCTGGACAACAACCCCGACGTACCGCGCCCGCAATTGATGGTGCTGCGCCACACCCACGTGCACAGCCCGGCCGAGCCGGACGGCTGGAAGGTCGGCGCCCAGGCCATTTCGCGCTTCTACCGCACCTTCGATGCCTGGTTCGGCAACAAGACCACCCCGGTCAACGGCTTCCTGGAGCCGAGCCCGGAGTCCAAGTTTGCCGAAGTGCCGGCGTTCCAGCTGGAGAACATCCGCAAGAACACCATGATCGGCACCCCGGAAGAGATCATCGCGCGCATCCGCTATTACCAGGAGCTGGGTGTCGACGAGTTCAGCTTCTGGTGCGACAACAGCCTGCCCCACGCCGAGAAGAAGAAGTCCCTCGAACTGTTCATCAAGGAAGTGGTACCGGCGTTCGCCTGAATTCCCATTGCCTGAAACATTGCGGGACACAGCCCGCTCCCGTAGGCCCATGCGGCTTGCGCGAGCGGGCTTTTTTAGCGGCAAGCGGCAAGCGGCAAGCGGCAAGCGGCAAGCTACAAGCTACAAGCTACAAGCTACAAGCAAAAGCAAAAGCAAAAGCAAAAGCAAAAGCAAAAGCAAAAGCAAAAGCAAAAGCAAAAGCAAAAGCAAAAGCAAAAGCAAAAGCAAAAGCAAAAGCAAAAGCAAAAGCAAAAGCAAAAGCAAAAGCA